>MEUV01000001.1:0-5024 GCA_001772575.1 candidate division WWE3 bacterium RBG_19FT_COMBO_34_6
TTCTACTACCTCCGGTTCATCTGCTGGTTCTTCGGATATTTCTTCAACTATATCTGTTGTTTCGGTGGGTGTATCTTGAGCTATTTCTTGAGCATTAACAATAAAATAGGGGTAACTTAAATTTAAAATAAGTGAGACGGAGCTGATTATTCTCAGCAAAAAGCTTGCTTGCCTTCTAAAAAATCTACGTAAATATTTATGCATATTTATTTACTTCTTAGGGCTGGACGATAAAAAGTTTTTATCCTAACAATGTTATAGGATATTTTAATCAAAAAGTCAATAACATTGACTAGCACAGCCTAATAAGTTATTATACAGCTCGTTATGTCTACAAAAAGAACTTGGCAGCCAAAAAAACTAAAAAGAGATAGAAAACACGGATTTCTTAAAAGAATGGCGACGGCTGATGGCAGAAATGTTATCAAAAGAAGAATGGCCAAAAAGAGAAAAAGACTTGCAATCAAGTATAACGGTAAGTAATTCTGATGTTAAAAAAACAAAACAGACTTTCCAAAAAATTCGAATTTCACGTTACCAAAAAATACGGAACGAAAATAAACGGTGAAAATTTTTATCTGTATTTTTTAAAACCCAAAAATTATATAGGTCTTACAAAGATCGGCTTGGTGTCTTCGTCTAAAACTTTTGATACTTCCGTAAAGAGAAATAGGGTAAAAAGAATTTTCCGTGAGATATTTAGGAAAAAATTTGATACAATACCAAATGATTTTTGGATAATTGTTTATCCGACCAAAAATTGCCTGGATAATAAATATGAAAAAATTAGTGCTGATGTTGATTACGTTCTATCAAAAATTTTTGTCGCCTGAAAATTACGGTTTACAAATCTGTAGATTTGAGCCAAGCTGCTCAAAATATACTTACCGGGCAATAGAAAAATACGGTGTTCTTAAAGGAAGCTTGATGGGTGTTTATAGGGTCGTGAGATGTAATCCATTTAACAAAGGGGGGCTTGATCCTGTAAAATAGGCTCTACATATATGCTAAGTGTAATTCATAATACATTATTGGTAAATCCAATTTTTAATATCATGGCATTAACTTTTAAACTAACAGGGAGTTTGGGTTTTTCCATAATCATACTTACTATAATAGTAAAAGTAATTTCAACACCCTTTATGCTTCCCTCATTAAGATCCGTAAAAAAACAACAGGAATTACAACCTCAATTAGAAAAGATCAAAACTAAATATAAATATGATAAGAAAAAACAAGCAGAACTTCAGATGCAGCTTATGAAAGAGCATGGTGTCAACCCCGCATCGGGCTGCTACAGCATGATAATTACAATTTTAATTTTTACAGCGCTTTATTCGGTCATTAATCAAATTACCAAAGTCACCGATCTAAATTTAATTAATCAAAAATTATATTTTGATTGGTTTAAATTTGGTGCGATAGAACAATTAAGCACCAGATTTTTTTATCTGGACCTGGCAAAACCTGATCCATATTTTATTTTGGCCATACTGGCGGGGCTTTTTCAATTCATTCAAGGAAAAATGAGTATGCCTTACACCCAACAGGGAATCGAGGCATCCAAAAAAACTCCTGACAAAAAGGACGATATCGCATATAATATGCAACAGCAAACCATGTTCATCATGCCGGCCATGATGGCGCTTCTAGGGATAAGCATGCCCTCAGGTGTAATTATCTATATAATTACAACCTCGATCATCTCTATTATACAAAGCTATTTCATTAACGGCTGGGGAGGTATGAGGCCTCTAATAAATAAATTAGGAAAAATTATAAATGTCAGAAAAAATAATTGAAAAACATTTAAATAAAATTTTGGAATTTATTGACATTAATCCGGAAATAAAAATTGAAAAAGAAGAAGAAACTTTTAATATTAGTATCAACGGAGAAAACCTTAATTTTTTAATAGGATATAGAGGGGAATCTCTGGATGCCCTTTCTCACATTCTTTCACATGCAATTTACAAGGAATCAGGTGAGTGGCTTCCGATATTTTTGGATATTAACGGATACAAAAATGAAAAAATTGAAAAATTACATGAGATGGTAAAATCATTTATAGACAGAGCCAGGTTTCATCAAAAAGAAATCGGCTTGCCGCCTTTAACACCGCAGGAGAGACGTTTTGTACATATGTTCATCTCTGATTATGTTGATATAAAAAGTGAGAGCCGTGGAGAAGGCAGAGATAGAAGACTATATCTTATACCGGTTAAAAAATGAAATTTACCTGTCTGCAAGAAAATTTAACGCAAGCTTTAAACAAAGTATATAGAGCTGTACCTACAAAAAGTGAACTCCCGATTTTGTCAAATATTTTAATATCTGCAGCAGATGATAGGATTACACTTTCTGCTACCAATCTATCAACAACAATTACCACCAATATCGGAGCATCGATAGACAAAGAAGGATCAATCACGATACCTGCAAAAATGTTTAGGGATTTTGTTTCAAATTTGGGTTCGACCACTATCGAGGCTGTTCTTAAGGACGATATATTGCATGTGTCATCTGAATCTACCAAGTCAAAATTTAACGGAGTACCGTCTGATGACTTTCCTGATCTACCGGAAGAAAAAAAGAATCTGGAAACAATAAAGATAGATCCTCAAAAATTTTACAAGGCAGTTTCAAATGTTGCGTTTTGTGCCTCTATTGATGATTCTAGACCGGTTTTTACAGGAATTTTAGTAAATTTTGACGGTAAAAAAATTATACTTGCCGCCTCAGACGGATTTAGATTAGCAGAAGCAAAAATGGATGTTGAATCCAAAGGTTCTCCATTCAAAATTATCATTCCTGCAAAAACATTAATAGATGTGTCAAAAGTATTTTCTGATATTGATAAACCTATCAAATTTACACTTGATCAAAATGAAAATCTGGCAATGTTCTCTCAAGAAGATACTCTTATTGCTACAAGAATCATAGACGGAGATTACCCTGACTACACAAAGATCATACCGGACAAAACATCAACTAACTTAAATTTTACCTCACAGGAATTTATGGAAGCGGTAAAACTCACTGATATTTTTGCCAAGAATGACAGTGCTGTTATTATGAAGATCGACCCTGACGGTTTTATTGAATTATCCGCTTCAGCTCAAGAGGCCGGAGAACACTTAAGTAAGATAAAAGCTGAAATAGGAAACGCTGAAAAAGTTCAGGTCGGATTTAACTCAAAATTTTTATTGGATTTTTTAAATAATATCAAGCATGAAAAAATTTCTATTATGACAAACGGTAGCTCATCCCCATGTTTATTCAAACCTACACAAGAAGATGAGGATTATATACATATAATAATGCCGATGCAGATTAATTTATAAAAATTAGATTTGATTATTAATATTATCTTCTGTTTTGGAAATATTATCTTTTAGGCTAAAGGATTTACCGTCTTGAACATTACCCTGGCTTGATGAAGCCGGTGATATATTTTCAGATTTAAAAATTTTGGATTCTTCTTCATCACCTGTTTTTATTTCTCCCACTACAGTTTGTGTAGGAACAACGGATTCGGGTTCGATGCTGCCGGTAACACCCGGTATAGTAACCGAGGATGCATTGCTGGGTTGATATATTGGTTTGATGATCTTGGCTGCCTGGCTGGGTGGTTTGATTATTCCCTCTTGCCTTAACCTTAAAATTTCTTCCGGATCTGTGGTAATTAACTTATGCTCACCGGGGGAAGCTTTTACTTTTATAGCAACATGATTTGATCCTGCAAAAAATAATCCTTCTCCGATATCTGCCGACAATAACAATCTTCTTTCTCCCTCTGATAGATAGAATGTTTCTGCAACTTTATCTATTGCGGCAGGATGCTGCTTTAACAGAATTTGAAGTGATGAGTTGGTCACGATTGCTTTACCGTACTCCGATGCCAAGAAATCATCTACATCCTGTGAGACCGTGGTCAATCCTAAATAATATTTTCTAGCTCTTTTGGCAACACCGTAAATAAACCTGGCGCTATCAGGATTTTGCATCAAAACCCAAGCTTCTTCTACAATAAGTACTCTCTTTTTTAATTCTCTCCTGATTCTAGTCCAAACAAAATCCAAAATAATATAAAAAGCAACGGGTCTTAAAATCTCATCTTCGATATTCTTAGTCGAAAATACAGTCATTCTACTATTAATATCAATTGTTGATTGTGAATCAAAAATTCCTGCCATGGAGCCCTGGATATATTTTTCCAAGCGGTCGGACATGCCCTTAGCCTCAGGCTCCTGCGCACCTTTTAATACCTTGAAAAGATCCTCCATAATAGGAGGTTCTTTTGACATCTGGGTTTCCGGATCTGTAGTAATTCCTTTTAGTCTATAAGTTTCTATAAGGGCTCTATCAAGTAAAGCTTCCTCGGAAGGATTAAGATCACCAAGCATTAGTTTTAAAAGTGTATGTAAAGATAATAATTTTTGTCCTAGCTCGTTTTCGCCTTCTATAATAATTCCCGATAAATCAAACGGATTTATTTTTGATGAAGAACCTGCAGAAAAATCTATGTAATTCCCACCCACAGCTTCACACAATGTTTTATACTCTTCTTCCGGATCAATAACCATGACCTCTGATCCAAATATCATTAACCTTAAAATTTCCAACTTAACATAATAAGATTTTCCTGAGCCTGATTTTGCAAAAACCACCGTATTTGCATTCTCTAATGAAAACCTATCAAAAACCACCAGTGATCCGTTGTGCATATTTATGCCATACATAATTCCTTCATCTGAAGTTAGATCAGATGAAGTAAAAGGGAATGTTGTAGCCAAACTTGTTGTATCCATATTTCTTGTGATAAGAAGTTTGTCCGACCCTGCAGGCAAAGTGGATTGGAAAGCTTCCTCCATTTGTAAGGTAGCCGGTTTTGAAATTAAGAGCAGTGATCCGAGAGTGGACTCTAGCCTTGATGTAACCATATCTAATTCTTCTAATGTTTCTGTTGAGATAGTTATATAAAAAGAGAATTGAAAATATTTTTCCACTCCTTTAACAAGCTG
>MEUV01000001.1:5031-9874 GCA_001772575.1 candidate division WWE3 bacterium RBG_19FT_COMBO_34_6
GCAGCCCGTACAACAGGATCCGTAATTCTTCCTTTTTCCCTATCCGATAGTTCTGTAGCTTCCAGTTCAGTAATTTTTCTTCTTAGATCCTCCAGAATCATTTTTGCTTTTACCGGATAATAAAACATTGAGATATCCAGAGAATGATCAAAATTAATGATAGGAGAAAGCCAGTTAGCACCAACAAATCTTGGATAACCGGAAACAAAAACAGTTCTATAATAGAAGTTACCGATCTTTATATGATTAAAATCAACCTCCAATGCAGACGGGGCGATAATATCCCGGACATTAACCATCCCTTCAGCCAATACTTCCCCGGCGGATTTTTTTGATTCATTTTCATATTTAGGATCTTCCACCGGCGGTTGGTCTTGACCCGGCTGATTAGCAGGTAATACTTCTTCTTTTTTTGTTTTTTTAAATGCTTTAAATAAGTTCATTTTTACTCCTCAACAATAGCCGGATTGACTATTGCTGTCTTATAATCATCAACATTTGTCCTTATTCTTTGTCCATGAACCGTACTGGGATTATAAATATCAAAATAAAGCTCTACTAATTCTTGGGTGTTGATTTGTTTTGCCCTTACACCGATTCTATTAAATTCCTTTATCATATGATCTACCTTAGGGTATAACTTTATCTCGGCTTCTTTTAAGAGTTGTTCGGTATTTACGGATACTCTTTTTCTGTGAGTTGTACCTAAAAGTTTTGCAAAAAAATCAAAAGGGCCGGACCCCGGTTCTTTTTCTGCAGTCGGTCCTGAAGGTATGACCACATAAAATTTCTTATCCAAAACCTCATTATTTTTTATGGTATCCTGAACAAATTTCCTATAAGATTCTGCTTGTATTCTCAAAAGCGGATCTTCCATTCTTTGTTCTACTTTATGAACCTTTTCGATATATTTTGTAATATCCAATTTTTTGGATCTTAAAACTATCTGTATCGGAAATGTTATTGAATTTAAAAGCATTGAAAACGCAGCAATAGTGGCATCCTGCTCTATCTCTGATAGAAGATCAAAATTTACGGCGGTAGTTTGTAATACAGCACATACAGTTCCGCTTTTTAGAACAACCAAATTATTTTTTACTTCGTATATATCAAGATGATCTTGAGTTGTGGCAGAATATTTTGTTGACATAAATATTAAATTTCCCTCCCCAGAAGTTCTATCGGGGGTATGACTTCTCCTTTTACATCTATAGTGATTATATCAAAGGTTAGCCCCTGAACACCCGTACCAATTTCTAAGGTGTAAATTCCGTTTACCAAAGGCGTGCTAATAGAAAATTGCCCAAGTGTGTTTGTCTTTAGAGCACGGACCGATTCTCCCTTATGATTTTTTATTAATAAAACTACCCCTTGTATACCCTCTTGCTTTTCATTTCTTACTATACCAGATACTATATTAGGTTCGGTAGTGATCGCTTGCATTTTGGCATAAGTCGGTGCTTTGGGTTGATTGGATTTATTATCAAGCAATGATAGCTCTTTTTCTTTTAATCTGTTTTGAAGCTCTAATACTTGTTTTTGTAAAGTAGAGTAATCTGCTCCGGTTGAATTCTTTTCTTTTTCTAATTTTTCCAAAAGTTCTTTTCTCTTTTTCTTTTCTTCTTCGGAAACTTGGGATGATTCTATTTCCGTCCTTAACTTTTCGATCTCATTTGATAATCTCTCATTTTCTTCTTTTACTTTTTTGACCACATCTTCTGCCTTCTTTATCTCCTGTTTTCCTGCCGCAATTTGAGGCGCAGCAATATTAACACCTAATCCGTCTTGTATATTTTGGTCGCCTCTTATCTGATCCAACAATTTTTTAAGCTGATTTGTCTTTTCATCAATATCCTTTTGAATATCAATTTCCTCGCTTGTCTGAATTATTTTTTCTCCCCTGACCGGTAAAATTAACATGCCTTCCGAGGGCAGCATTCTGGTAAATTTTCTACCAGCGTGCCTATCGGGAGTAATAATAGACGGCATAAATTCATCCGAAGATTTCATCCCTCTTTGTTTATCAATCTCAGCCCTCCTAGGTTTGTGGATAGACGGAAATCTTATCAAAGGATGGTCGGGTTTTTCTTCTTCATGCTTTTTCTTATCGGCACCTTCAATAGTTACGACTTTCTCTTCTTTGGAAGCCGGTGCTGTAGTTGTTGACGGAGCAAAAGATTTTGTATATTTGGGAAATTCCTCTACATCTACAGCCGAGGCGACAGGTGTAAAAGCCTGCCTTACTTTAAAAATATACTCTCTTTCCGGTATATCCAATTTATCTTCCACGGTCTGTTTTTGTTGCAATTCCAGATATTCCTCCAATCTTCGTCTACTGGAAGTCGGGGCAAGGGCAATAAGCTCATGCCTGACTACCGCGGCACTTTGGTATGTAAATGCTGCGGGTAAAACCGTACCTTTTTTCCAAATGCGTTGAGTCGGGGAATAAACAGACCTAAAAAAGTTCACTACCCATTCGTCCATTCCTCTTTCTTGTAGAGGAATGAACGCTAAAGCAAGTCCAAATAAACTAAAAAATACAACAAGAGGCCATTTAAAAACACCCCCGACAGTAATATAAACTATATAGGCCAATAGACCAAAAACTACCAGATAAGTAAACTGCCTCATAGTTAGATCGCCGATGAGTTTGAATTCAACATCCATAATATTTTGCGGAACTGCGTGTTGAGTATTTGTTTTTTGTCTTTCTTTTAATGGCATAGACTATATCTATTTTAACTCCAAAGATACATTAAAGTCTTCATTTATATTTCCGGATGTGAGAGCTATCTCTTCAACCAGTTTAATATTTGAAGGTAAAGTATTAAATTCCATACCAAATGGCGGGGCAAAAGAAAAGCTAAATATATCGGCATCGGTTCCGGCTTGTTTTTGCCAAACTAAATTATATTTTTTAGTATCCTTTGTAATTGAAAGATTTTCAGGAAGATCGTAATAGAAGACCAGTTTTATAATGCTTGACGGTTTTAGAATAAAATTTGTCTCAAAGGAAACATATGGGTCTACCCAAGAAATTACTATTTTATTAAAAATATCTTCCTCAACGGTATTGTCATAAATAATCTTAGCCCCGGTAAGTTTTGATCCTTTTTGGGCTAAAATCCTCAAGTAATCCGTATAAGGCCCGCCGGGCCACGATTCATCTACACCATTATGTTTGTAATCCAGCGTTAGTTCTGCACGCAGTACCCCATCCCTTGTTTTGCTGGTAATTTTGTAATCCATTTTGTTGTCAACATAATAATTAGCCTTTGTTCCACCTAAATTCGCATTTACCACCTGTAAATAGTCACTTTCTGTTTTTATTAAACTACCTCCCCACTTTTTCTCTTGTAAGAATGCGTTAAGCTGATTAGAAAATAAAAATATTTGCATATGCCTCTCACTCAAAGATTTTTGCAGTGCCTGTAAAAATAACGGTGTTTTCTCTTTTTGCATTCCAAATAATGACTCCACCAATTTACTGCCCAGAACCGTTAGGAATTCCTTTTTTTGCATCGAGCCTTCCTTGTAATCATAGGAGGCATAATATTGCGTTCTTTCATACAAATTAGCATCTGATATTTCCTCATTATATGCAGTTAGAAATATAGGGCCTGTCACTTTTATAAGATTTTTTACCAGATCCAAATCAACCGCAATTATCCCGTCAATTTTTTTGCCATCTAACTTGAAAAATAAATCCTGTATTACTTGGGCTGATCTTGGAAAATCAGGATCCCAATTTGCATTTCTAATGTATAATCTGTCCTCGGCAAGTAGATCACCGATAGGTTTAGGTGGCGCAACTTTAATATTTCTAACATCGAGTTGACCATCGGGATTGTAAATATCATCTATTAGAAGTTCTTCTATCTTACCTTTGTTAAGATATATTCTGGCATATGAACCGATAAATCCTCCTGTCGGTCTTATCTCATTGTTGTTCTGAAATAAAATGAGATATTCTTTGGGTGATTCTGCTCCGAGTAAATCTCCCAAATTTCCGGTTATGCTATAAGCGAGATTTAAAGAATATTCTGTCTTATCTAATATCTCCTTATACAAGAACGCTCCGTCCTTTATAAAAACAGGGAGTTTATCAACGTCAACCTGATCAAAATCCGCTTTTGCAAGTTGTAAATTATTTTTTGCATCTGACATATGAAGTTTGGAATTATCCAAAGCGGTTTGATCAAAAGTTGCTTCGCTATTAGGTTTGATGGCTTCCCATATTTTTTTTAGAGGTTCCACTGATTTGGAGAGATCGGAGGATACTTTGGAAAAGTATGTAACCGAACTTAAGAATTTGGATATTGAAGTATATTCTTCTTTTGACCCTACTAATTTATAAATCCAGGATAAAGATGCGAGATTTTTTTTGGAAATCAAAAATTCTTTGTAAGCCAAATCCGCGCTGCTTGAAGCGCTTTGTGAATCAAACTGTGAAACAAAGGAAGGCACTTTCTCCAACTCGGTCATACCTCTTTTGGCAGATTTATAAACATTCAATGTCGGATAAAATACAAACACGATCAGAAAAGAAAATAAAACAACCAGAAAAAGAAGGATCTTACTTATTATGCTCATGTCAAAAACTGCAAATATTGATGCGAATTTAGGCCAGGAAATTTTTAGCTTGTATTTTTTCTTTCCCGGTATTTCCGGAATCTCATTTACTCTATTAATTAATTTACTTTCGTCATTTTTGGCAACAAATATCGGTTCTGCTGTTACAGGTATGGGAGGTTGCTCCTTGATATCCATCAAGGACGACAGCTCATTTGCATCTTGGGATTTATGGCTTACAGTCAGATCAGGTATGGACTCGGCTAGTTTC
>MEUV01000001.1:9890-14033 GCA_001772575.1 candidate division WWE3 bacterium RBG_19FT_COMBO_34_6
TACTTTGTAATTAAAAAATCCTAGGGTGTTAATTATCCCGTCCTTAAGTGCTATTTTTGGTTCCCAATCTATAGAAGATGAATTAAAAGTATCGGGTATAAAAATTTTATCATCGGTAATTTTTATTTCTTCTGTTTCAAACTTTATTGCTATTTGGCCATCGGCAAGACTTTTAACCAAGTAGGCTATTTCCAATCCCGAAATTGCTTCTTTTGGAATTAAGGTAAAGATCTTTCCGACTGTACCATCATTCAGCAAAGCCTTTACCATGCCGGAAACAGCATCATTGATGTAAAGATAATATTCTTTCTTGGAACCATCCCCTTTTAAAACCAGATCTTTTCCGTCAATAAGATTTTGCAGAAGTCCACCAAGGCTGCCGCTTGATTGAAAGCTCATCTTAGGTCCATATATTTCCGGAAATCTAACTATTCTTACATCAGTATTATTTCTTTTGTGGTACTCCCATACCAAAGCTTCCGCATATCTTTTTGCTTCCGTAAGACTGTAGTATCTTTCATCCTGTTGAGATTTACCAAAATAATCCGACAAATTTATCTGCGACATCATGCCTTTATAGACATCTACGGTCGAGGCAAGTAAAAATTTGGCCTCCGATTTCCTGGCTAAATCCAATAGATTTTTTGTACCTACGGCATTTGTAAGAAGCGAAGTAAGATCAAATTGAGTAGGAGAATAAAGATACTCCTCAAGACCAGCCAGATGAAAAATATAGTCGACACTTTCAACATCCGCAGGTAACCCCTGATTAATATCCACATCGTATAAGGCAAACTTAGGATTTTTTATAAGATGATTAATATGAACGTCTTTACCGGTACTAAAATTATCAAAAACTATAACCCTTGCCTCTTTTGATAAAAGTATTTCCGCTAAATGCGAGCCAACAAAACCAGCCCCACCTGCTATCAAAATTGTGGGAGCCAATGCTGTTTTTTTAATTGTATTTTTCTTTTGCATGTTGGGCAGTTAAAATTCCTTTTTTTGTTATATTGTCTTTGTTCTAGTATATAAACAAAGGGTCGCCCAAGCAAGGACTCTGCAAGAAAAATTTTGTCTTTGTGGTAAAATCGCTATGTATGGAACTAAATAGTATGATTTTATTTCTAAAAAAATATAGGATCAAAATTTTACTGGTTGGTATTTTATCTGCTATCGTAGGAATAGCCTTATTTTTCTTATTACCGGTTAAATATTACTCGAGCGGTTCTATTTTTGTTAAAAGAGAGATATACCCTTACGCAACAGACCACTTTACCTACGAAGGTTACTACGGTCAACAGGCAGCCATGTCCTATACTAACTCTGTTATCGGTCTAATTAAAAGCGAGGATATAACAGCCAGATCTCTTATACAAATCGGCGAAGTGGTAAACGAAAAAAATCTAAGAAAATACATGCAAAAAATTAAAGCTGTTAAAACAGGCCCTCAGGTAATAACTATAATCACTAAGGGAAACACATTATCCGATGCACAAAGCCTTTGGGGTGCTGTATCAACCTCAATAATTTCCACTATGCAAAAAATAAATAGCCAAAATGATCCTTATGTCGGACTTATTAAGGTATCGGATGAACCGATCACCAAAGAATCATTCAAAAATATTTATGTTTCAACTACGGTCGGATTTTTATTAGGATGCCTTTTGGCGATGGTTATTTTTAGTATAAAAAATTATTTAACATCCCATAAAAGAAAATGATCTATAGTCTTTATACAGATGGTGGGGCAAGAGGCAACCCGGGACCCGGAGCAATCGGAGTTGTTATTTACGATGAAAATAAAAATAAAATTTATGAACTTTCAAAATATATCGGTATGTCAACAAACAACGAGGCTGAATATACCAGTCTTATTGAAGGAATAGGATCAGCATTGGATAAAGGAATAAAAAATCTTAATGTTTTTATGGACAGTGAGCTCATTATTAAACAGGTAAACGGCAGCTATAAAGTAAAAAATGAAAGATTAAAGGTTTTTTATAATAAGTTGGTCTTGTTACGTAAAAAATTTGATTTTATAAATTTTGTCCATATTAAAAGAGAGGAAAACAAGCAAGCCGATTTGCTTGTCAATGAGGCTTTAGACAAAAATGGAAGATAGATTACCCCGAGAAAGAGCAAAAGAAAAATCCTGTGACCTGTCAATTCAACAGACTCTTTCCTATAGTTCGCTTTTTAAGTATCCTATGAGCTTTTATCAATTATCCATGTTTTTAATTTCCAGAAAAGAATATGATTTTCAATTTTTTATCAAATCTTTAAGACGTCTGGTCAAAAAAAAGCATATTAAGGCTATCCGGGCAAAATTTTTCTTGTCAGGCATACGCCCGGTAAGCTGGGAATTAAGAGATAAGTATTCCGAAGAGCTGGTAAAGGATTCGTATAGATACTTAACATTATTAAAAGCTGTGCCCTGGATAAAGCTTGTTGCAATCACGGGCTCTGTGGCAGCAAATAACGCGGTAAAAGACGATGATATTGACGTATTTATTATTACTGATAAGAGCAGGTTATGGTTATCTAGATTTTTTGTTTATTTAATATTAAAAAATATTAATAAATATGCCCAAGGCGGTGAGGGTAATAGAAAATTTTGCTGCAACCTTATGGTAGATGACTCAGCCACAAGATGGCCGAAAAATAAACAAAATATTTTTGTAGCTAGGGAAATACTTGGCATGGTGCCTATTTTTGATAAAGACAATGAGTACTTCAAATTTATTCATGAAAATCAATGGGCATTGGATTTTTATAAACAATATAAAATAAATTTTCCAAATAAATTCAACAAATCAAAAAGAAATCACAGTAAATTTGTTAATATGCTTGAAAAAGCAGCTAAGTCTATGCAAAACAAACATATGAAGGGGAAGATCACCACTGAGATTGTTAACAAAGATTTCATCCATTTTAACAAAAATGATCATTCTGAAAGCATTATCACGGAATATAATAATCTAATAAAAACCTTAAATTAATTTTCCAAAAGGACAACAATACTACTTCTATAGGTTGACTTTACTTAATCTTCAACTTATTATCTGTAAAACAAGACTAAAAAGATAAAAATAGCTAAAGGAGAGAAAATTTTGAAACCATTAAATATTCTATGTACAAATTCTTACGGTATAAGAAGAGGCAATCGCATACGCAGATATTATGTTCAAATTGAGTTCGAGAATTCTGTCACCGAGGATTTTACAAAGAGGTTTTTACAAACTCTTGAGACAAAATCAGGAACAGCAGGATGTGAATATAAAGGACAAGAATATCTGTATTTCTTAAAAGTAAGAGTAAAAGGATACTATTTATTGCCAAATGGAAAAAAACTTTTATTGAGCTTAGCCCCGTTAACCGAAGATAAATACGATAAGTATTGTCTTACACTTCAAATAAAAGACGTGTTATCTTTCATAGATACAGAAAGTAACCTAAGCCAATAGGCATCTAACGTAACAACTAGATGCCTTTTTTATCCAAAAAAAGACCTTCGCAGAAATATGATTCCTTGAAGGTCTGTGAAATAAATTTATGTAAAAAATACCCAATTAACCCAGAAGCCAGATAGAATGAGTATCAAACCGCACTGGATAAAATCTCCAAGTATTGCTTTGATAACCCTACGAAACGCTTCTGAGTAGGATAACTGCCCAAAGGAAAAAAGTACTACTCCTAAGGTAATGAAAAAAATAGCAGTTGCCCACGACCAAAACAAAAAAATTGCAGCACTAAGAATCCCGGTTCCAAAAATCAATCCTAAAGGACCGCTTACTAAGCTTAAAGCTAATCCAAGGGCTGCAACTATCAATGATCCGATTACAAAAATAAATCCCATCCACTTTTCAGCCTTAATAACATAAATCCATGATCCGATCAAGGCGATAGAAGACAAAAACTGAAATCCCTGGGTTTCTACTGTGATTGGGTCCATTGTATTACTCCTTTTTGGTATTTCTGAATAAAGATGGTTATATTTAAATATATTATACTATAGGTTCAATATTAATGCAAATTAAAACCCCGCTGATGCGGGGTTTTAACAACCGTTTACATCATATCAGGCATGCCACCCATTCCCATACCGGGAGCAGGGTGAGAATCTTTTTTCTCAGGTTGATC
>MEUV01000001.1:14046-24481 GCA_001772575.1 candidate division WWE3 bacterium RBG_19FT_COMBO_34_6
TCGGTAATCAAAACCATAATTGCCGCAGATACTGCATTTTGCAATGCACTTCTTGCTACCTTAGCAGGATCTATAATTCCGGCTTTGAGCATATCAACATACTCCATTGATATTACATCCAATCCAATGTTTGAATTTTTAAGTTTTTTTGACTCGGCTTCTAACTCTGCCATAACCTTACCGGCATCAGCACCGGCATTGCTGGCAATGATCCTGGTAGGCTTTTCCAAAGCCTCATACAAAATATTAGCTCCTGTTTCCTCATCACCTTGAAGCTTGAGGTTGTGAATTACTTCTCTTACTCTCAAAAAGGCAATACCTCCACCCGGAACTACACCCTCTTCAACCGCAGCTTTGGTTGCATTGACAGCATCCTCCACCCTCAATTTCATTTCTTTCATTTCAGCTTCTGTGGCAGCACCAACATTAATAACAGCTACTCCGCCGGTTAACTTTGCCAGCCTTTCCAAAAGCTTTTCTTTATCGTAATCCGAAGTGGTCTGATCAGCCTGTGTTTCTATTTGGTAAACTCTGTCTTTAATTTTTGACTCCTTGCCTTTGCCTCCTACTATAGTTGTGTTATCTTTGTCTGAAATTACCCTTTCAGCTTGACCTAGATCATCAACAGTGACCGAAGACATTTTTCTTCCCATTTCTTCACTAATTAAGGTTGCTCCAGTAAGAATTGAGATATCTTCGAGCATGGCTTTCCTTCTATCACCAAAGCCGGGTGCTTTAACAGCCAAAACGTTAAATGTTCCACGTATTTTGTTTACCACAAGTGTGGCGAGAGCCTCCCCGTCAACATCATCGGCAATGATAACAAGATTTTTGGATACCCTGACAAAATTTTCAAGCATAGGAAGCATTTCTTGAAGATTTGATATCTTTTGATCTGTAACCAAAATATAAGGATCTTCTATAGTAGCTTCCATCTTTTCTGCGTTGGTAACAAAATAAGGTGAGGCATACCCTTTATCGAACTGCATACCTTCTTTGTATTCAAGCTCTATACCAAAACCTTTCCCCTCATTTACTGTTATTACGCCGTTTTCACCGACCTTTTCCATTGTTTCGGCGACTAGGTCTCCCACAGCTTTATCCTGCGCAGAATTAGAGGCTATTTGAGCTTTTTCTTCCTGGGATGAAATCGGTTTTGAGATCTTTTTGATTTCCTTAACTACGGATTCTGCTGCTTTCTCCAGACCTTTTCTTAAGATCATAGGATTTGCACCTGCACTGATATTTTTGAGCCCGCCTTCTACTAAAGCCTGAGCCAAAACAGTGGCGGTTGTTGTTCCATCCCCTGCCACATCATTTGTTTTACTTGCCGCTTCTTTTACAATCTGGGCACCCATATTCTCAAATTTATCTTCAAGTTCAATTTCTTTGGCAACTGTTACGCCGTCGTTTACCACCTGCGGTGTTCCCCAGCTTTTTTCCAAAGCCACATTACGTCCTTTAGCTCCCAAGGTAATCGCAACTGCTTTGGTTAGGGCGTCCACCCCGGCTTTTAATTTTACTCTGGCTTCTTCTCCATAAATTATTTTTTTTACTGACATATTATTTTCCTATTTTAACTTTCTACTATGGCCAAAATATCTTCCTGTTTAACAAGAAGCATATCCTTGCCGCTAACTTTTACCTCGGTTCCTCCCCACTTTTTATACATAACAATATCACCTTTTTTTACTACCATTTCAACTTTTTTACCCTCTGCGTCAAGTTTTCCTCCTCCTACTTCAACTATTTTACCTTCTTGGGGTTTTTCTTTGGCGGAATCAGGAATAACAATACCTGATGGTAAAGTTGTTTCTTTTTCTAACGGTTCTATTAATAAATAATCAAATAATGGTTTTATTTTTGACATATATACTTTTCTTTAAAAAATAAATACAAACTTATATTGGCGAAAAAATTTATAGCACTCATTGGGTTGGAGTGTCAAGAGGCCAGTTTCTATCAATACAAATTGCAATAATATATCTAGTTAGATATAATTGTTTGAAATAACTTAGTCCATTATAAACCATAAATACAAAAAAAGGAGGAGTATCATGAAATATTGTCCTGTTACCGGTGAGAAGAGACCGAACGAAGAAAACTTTTGCGCTGATTGTGGTGCACCGCTAGTTTTAGAAAAACCAAAAAGCAACCCGTATAAAGACGGGGTTCCATGCTGTATCTCGGTGCAAATTGGTGAAAAGACAGTGTGCCCGCACTGTAATAAAATGATCATGGTATCGAATAAAGCTTTCTATTGTCATTTTTGCGGTCATTCATTCATTAACATCTGGCCATATGAAAGTATAAGGAGTAAATCAGGATGAAATTTTGTTCTGCAACCGGAGAGGAAAGACCAGAACATGAAATTAGATTTTGTGGACATTGCGGGGCTCCTTTGGTATACCACAAAGCTAACACAAACCAACATCTACATGAAAAACCATATCAAATTAAAATGTTGATTGGGGTAGAAATTGACTGTGATTGCTGTGCAACAAATATTAAGGTTGAAAAATATGGTAAATTTTTTTGTCACTATTGCGGACGCCCGATTGAGAATATTTTCCCTCAAAACAAGGGACGGGTCAGAGGAGTCTCGGGGGGATAATTAATTTAGCTCTAGTTTGATATTTTTACCTATCAGGCTGGAGCTTATTTTTTGATGTGAGCGTAAATTCTTAACAAATTTTCTCCGATTTTATCCTGTTTATAGATTTCTATATGACCTATCTCTGAAGTATTTTTTACATGCGGACCTCCGCAGAATTCTTTACTGTGTGCTTCTTTAATATTTTTACCAATAAAATATACTTTTACCTGATCAGGATATTTCTCATTAAAGGCGTGGATTGCGCCTGATTTCAAAGCTTCTTCTTTTGGTAGTATTTCAAAATTAACCGGTATTCCTGCTTCGATTATTTTGTTTACCAAATCTTCAACTTTTTTAATCTCCTCTTTGGATAATTTTTTGTCATGATTAAAATCAAATCTCAAGCGTTCACCGGTGATATTACTTCCATGTTGGACTATCTGATCTCCCAGAACTTTTCTTAATGCCATATGCAAAAGATGTGTGGCAGTGTGATACTTGATCGTGTTTTCAGATTGATCTGCCAAACCCCCTTTAAATTTTTGCTCTGCTCCTGATCTGGATTGATCTTTATGTTCACCAAATTTTTCATTAAATAATTTTTCTATTTCTTTTTCATCAATATCCGGTGCTACTTCTCTTATATCCTGAATAAAAATTTCTAAAGGGTACCCAAGTGATTGATATAAATCAAAAGCAATTTCAGATAATTTCAACCAATCAGATGTTCCTGTAAAATTTAGAATTTCAATTTTCCTTTTTTCAAATTCACGAGCTCCTTTATCCAAAGTTTTTCCGAATTTAATTTCCTCATCAGAAAAAATTTTTTTAATATCGTCCTCTTTTTCGATTAACTGCGGATATAACCAACTAAATGTTTTGCACACAATCGGGACAAGAGATACGGAAATATCTTTTTCTATACCAAGAACTCTCCCATTTCTAACCATTCTTCTAATTAATCTTCTTAAAACATATCCTTGATCTTTGTTGCCGGGTGCGACTCCATCCATTGATAAAAATACTGATGCCCTAATATGATCAGTTAGAATTCTCATCGCACGTGTTGTTAATTCATTCTCTTTATATTTTTTTCCTGACAACTCTTGGATCTTCAAAATAATAGGCCAAAAATTATCGGTTTCAAATATATCGGTCTTACCCTGAACCACCATAGCAATCCTTTCCAAACCGCCTCCGAAATCTACATTCTTTTGTGGAAGTTCACTCCAACCTTTTTCTGTTTTTTTGTATTGTATAAAAACTGAATTACCTACTTCTACAAATTCTTTTTCATGTTCGATCGGATCCTTACCTTGAGCGTTTCCCTTTCCGATAAAATAATGTATCTCGCTGTCAGGACCTCCCAACTCACCGAGCGAATCCCCTCTTTGCCACCAATTATCTTTTTTTGGTCTGGCAAAAATTCTTTCGTTCTCTTTTGCGGAAATACCGTACTTGGAAAATATTTTTTGCAAGATCTTTATTGATACTTCGTCTTTGGGAGCATCTTTGTCTCCCATAAATACAGTTGCTATCATTTTTTTGGGATCCAGCCTCATCTGTTCTACCAAAAATTCATAAGCCCAAGGAAGCTGCTCATCTTTAAAATAATCACCCAAACTCCAATTTCCGATCATATGAAAGGCAACGGTATGAATGTTGTCTCCAACCTCATTAAGATCCTCTGCAAATCTCATAGCCCTTTGGACATTAACTAGTCTTTTCCCCAAAGGATGAGGTTCTCCTGATAAATACGGCACAAGAGGGAACATTCCTGAATTTACAAAAAGAAGGGTCGGATCATTTTGAGGAACAAGAGATACATTAGGGATTTGTTTATGGCCACGTTTTTTATAAAACTCTAAATATTTTTCCAAAATTTCCTGCGATGTCATAAGAATTGGAGGCCTGGATGGGAATCGAACCCACGTATATGAGTTTTGCAGACTCATGCCTTACCACTTGGCGACCAGGCCAGAATACAATTGATATTTTATCATTTACATGATAATTTACCTATGTATCTTCCTGTCTAACATAAAATATATGGCAATATCAACATTACAAAGCCTTGAGCCAAAAAAAAATTTAAACATATTTAAGCCCTCAAATATTTTAATCTTAATTTCTGCGATTTTGATATTCATATTATTGTCTTTTTTAGGAAAATCAATAATAGAAAAAATACAAAAAATGAAGGGGGAATCAGCTCTTATTGCTGATGTTTATAATAACCGGGCAGAGGTTTTTATTAATGACCAAAAGTTCGGGTCCACACCGTATGACTCACAAAATGTAAAACCCGGAAATAACAAGATTACACTTAGATCAAATGAGAGGCAATACGAAACTACTCTAAATTTTATTGCTAATACCAAAGAGTATATTCATAAGGCAGTAATTATGAGGGATCTTGGAACATCTGATTTATTTTCATCCGGGCAGGATCTGTGGTTCGATGAAGGAGACTCCGAAATAGTATTGAGAATTATTTCGGAACCTGCAGGAGCATCTATCTATGTAGATAATACGGAATTTGGCAAAACTCCATTCACATCAACTAAATTAAGTGAAGGGGATTATGATATCAGGATGGAGATGGTCGGATATGAGGCGGCAAGAACAAGAGTAAGGATACAAAAAGGATATACTTCTAATGTCTCTGTAAAGTTGTTCCCCCAACCGGTTCCTTCTATGGTAAGGCCTTTTGAAGGTTCGGTTGAGCTATATGATATATCTTCCGGTAATAATCAGGTGATCGCAGATACTTCTGCCTGGGTAAAAGCAGTCCTGTATTGGAACCAAACAAGAGGAATTAATCTGGAGGGAGTCGGGGTAAATAAAGAGATGGTATTTGATTATTTTATAGACTATACGGGAAATGTTTTTAATAGTTTAGGAAATATTGTAGGTGAGGAATCGTTTAGCCAATTAAAAGATATTAAAAAGGGCGCTTATCTTGGAAAATTATCAGATGGTGCAGGTTTAAGCGAGGCGGCAAAAAATAGTTTTAATAAATTAAAAGGTATAACAATAGAGACTTCTTCAAAAAAAGTAAAGATACTGGAAACCGGCACCGGCTGGCTTAGAGTTAGAAGCGATCCTACCGTGAATGCCGCAGAAATTGCCAAAGTGGATGTTGGTAAAGAATATGCATTTGTGGAAGAACAAACAGATTGGATTAAAATAACAGTGTCCGAAACAATACAAGGTTGGGTATCAAAAACATATGTAGAGATTGTTGACTCTACCGCACAAACAAATCCGTTACCTTAAATTTTCATTCCAAGTTACAATATCAGGTCTTAGTTTAATAATCACACTTAAAGAGTAATTAAAGTCTTCCGTTAATCCCAATTTCTTTTCATACTTTGCCACATCAACAAATAAACCTAGATCATTTGGGTATAAATTTTTTAACCCGCTAAAAAACTCCTTGGTAATTTGCAGATATTGTTCATCAATATTATCTTTTGATCCTGATCTGTTTAGATCTTTAATGGTCAAAAAATAATAAAGCGGTATGGAATTTCTAATCGTGGCAAGATTGTACCTATTTAATTCCCTCGCTTTTACCAATTCTTTTAAAATTTTCTTTTTGTAGCCAATATAATTTTTGGACTCGACCTCAAAATTTTGAAGACCGGTAAGACGTATTTTGGCTGACTCTCTGTGATATGTCGGTTCTTGCGGATTATTTTGGATGGCTGTATTTATATACTTTATTGATTTTACATAATCACCCGAACTTGTACTATTCTTGGCTAAGATGAAATATGAATCGGCAATGAATAACTTAATATAAATATTATTTAAATATACATAAATAAAAAATATTATAAAAATTAAAATTGCTTTTTTCATATCTTTACGTTTGTGGATTTTATATCTCTGCTCAAAATATCTGTAAAACAAATATAAAGCCAAAATAAATAACCGGTAGCTACCGTCGGCCATCCAAAAATATTTGATGCCAAAAATCCAACCATAGAAATTTTTATAAACATATGAGGGGATTTGAATACTTTATATAAAATTGATAAATAAAAAATAAAAAATAAAAATCCCGTCTCGGTTAATATTTCCAAATAATAGTTATGAGGTTTATTTAAAATAAAATCCCATTCAGAAGAATAATTTAAAATATCCTGTCTAAAAAACGCGAAGTTATAAGTGAAGGTTTCCGGACCTGTCCCAAATAAAAATATTTTTGGGTTTGACAACCACATAAGTAAGGATCCTTTCCATAAACCAAGTCTTATTAATCCTGGATCAGAAATATTATAACTTTCCGGATCGGTGCTAAAATTTAATGCGTCATAGAGCCTGTGTCGTAAAAAGTATCCGCCTATAAGCATTACTAGCAGAACCGCTCCAAACAAAATTGCTAATTTTATTTTTTTTAATTTTCTACTTAATAAAAATAATATGTAAATGATTGCTAAACCCAGTCCTATAAATCCTGATAATGACTTTGTAAAAATAAAAACAATAAGTGTTAACACAAAGTAGAGGCTCAATAAATATGCCATATGATTTTGTTTATTATTTAAAAGGATTATTATTTTTCTTAAAATCAAAAAGATTACCAATAAATAATAAGCTGCCAGCCAATTGGGCTGTCCGAGTGTTGAATACACCCTTTCAACAGTTGATATTTGTGTAAAACCATGAACACTAATCGGTATTGAGGATAAAATAATGGTGTTTATTAAAATTTCTATTTTTTCCTTATTTAAAATATTGATTCCTACAAAATATATTCCCAAAAAAAGCAGTGTGGAAGATAACCCATCGTTAAATCTTGAATAATAACCCCAAATTGAAGTATATAGATGACTGGAAAAAGTTACGGAAATCATAAAGACAAAAATAAATCCAAGTAGTAATTTATTTGGAAAAATTATTTTATCCTCAAAAATAATATATTTTAATAAAAACAAAAAAATTAATGCGGATCCGAAAAAGTATAAAAAAAATATTTTTGGAAACTCATATAATTCTGCTGTGAAATTAACAGTTATAATGGGGGTAAAAAATGTAATGATAAAAAAAATCGCAAATAACATCCTATCCAGTAGCCTTTTCATGATATTATTATTATAACCTGCCATATGATATCAAAGACACTACTAAAATTAATAGATCAGTCTATTGTACCTGCGATAATGTTGTTATCAGCCAGGTTAGCATCTATTTTTTTAATAAGCTATGTAAAAGATATTAAATTTATTTTTGATTCTTCAGGATTTACTTTTGATTCAAAGTCAGATTATTTATACATTAATTCTTACTCCACTTTAGCAATGATAGCGTCACTGGCCGTGGGATTATTATATATACTGTTAAAAGCTCTTCTTTTCCATGAAACTCACGTAACACCTCATCTGACGACCAAACTTTTTCACTTCAGGTTATCTTATTTGATTCAAAATTCAATGGATCTTTACTCACAAGGAGTGATCTGGATGATTTACTTATATTTGATTACGGTGATATCAGGAATTTTCATGTCTTTTGGACTTATATATTCCTGGATATTTTTTGTCGGTTTGATATTGAGCGTGCTCTCAACAGTAATACTGGTGTTTGACGTGGAAAGTGAAATTAACATTAAGTCTAATCAAAATAATTTTATTGAAGATAAGACAGCCACAGTAAGTTTGGGATATAAAAAAATTCAATATGAATAACAAAGTTGAAATTATAAACAAAATAGGAAGAGTTGTGCTTGACGGGCTGATGGTCATGCTGTTATGGGCTATATTGATATTACCGATAAGCAGTTTTTCTTTATTAAAATTTAAAACAAACGATAGTAATGTATTATCAGGGCAAAGTGTTAGAGAGCAGGTAATAATTGATGACACAAAGACAGTAAGAACTCCTATACACATTATTTCTGAAACAAGTGATAATTTTTATATTTACGATGCAAGAGGTAGTAAATAAATAACACCCAAAACAAAAAAAACCCATAAGACTATTGAAACCAAAAGAGGCTTATCTGACAAAATAACTCTATCCGGAGATTCACCTTCATTTTTTTCATAAATGACATACAAATATCTGGCTACACCATAAATTACAATCGGGATCGAGAGCATCATCCACTTTGGACTTCCTAGTATAGAGGGCAATATCGAGGATAAAGAGGGTGTTGCGGTATCAGGAGAAATCTGAAAAACAAACAGAGAGTAAGTAATAATAGAATATGCCGCTGACATGGAAATCATACTATCAAGTAAATTATCCGGATAATGCTTTAGGGTCTCTCTTGTTTGCCCTGCACCGGCCGTACTTAAATATTTTGCCACAATAGTTTTTTCTGATCGCCTTTTTCCAAATGCCAAAAGTAAAGAAATACCGATAGTGGCCAGTGTAAGCCAAGAGGAAACAGAGGTTTCGGACGCAAGACCTCCGGCAAAGACTCTGACAACAAAAAGTGTTGCTATTGTTAAAGAATCTAAAATAATTATATTTTTTATAAATAACGTGTAAAAAATCTGTATGGTTATGTAACCGATTATTGCAAGTGCAAAAAATGAACCGATGTAAAAAATTGAGTATGCCAAAGATCCTAATACAAGAATAAAAGCAACAACCCAGGCAAGCCCCTGCGGCAATTTTCCTGAAGCAATAGGTCTGTTCTTTTTTATCGGATGCACCCGGTCTTTCGGTGCGTCAATAATATCGTTAATAAAATATGCCGAAGATGAGATTGCACAAAAAACTATAAATCCCCTTAAGGTCATTATAAAAATATTATGTTCGAACAAATTTCCAAAAAATAATGGCGCGGCAAAAAGACTAAAATTTTTGATCCATTGCCTTGGCCTGGCTGTCCTTATTATTTGGTAAATGGTGCCTATCATGAAGTTAAGTATAAGGTTTTATGTATTTTTAGGCAATTTAATGATCTATTTTGTAACCGAATCCGTAAATTGTTTTGATTACTTTTTTTGAATAACTATCGTCAATCTTTTTTCTCAAGTTACGTAGATGAACTTCCAAAGTGTTTGAATTAACGCAAACTCCTGCTTCCCAAATATTTTCCAGTAACTTTTCTTTGGTGACCACTCTCCCTTTATTTAGCATTAAATATTCCAGCAAAATAAATTCTTTTTTTCTTAGTTTTATCTTTTTACTACCTCTATATACTTCCTTAGATATAATATTCAAAGTCAATTTGGAGCAGCTAAGGGTGCTTCCTCTGTCACTTTTTAAGTATCTTCCTATCATTGATCTCATGTAGGCAGTAAGTTCGCTATAATCAATAGGTTTGGTCAGAATTACATCTGCTCCGGCTTCAATCGAAGCGATTTTATTTTCATTGTCATTATCCATAATTGTAATTATGGCTGTGTTATCTACAGACTCTCTTACCTGCTTGCACACGGCAACACAATCAATATTTTTGGAATTAGTTGAAGACTCAATTACTATAGCTGAATAATCATTAGTTTGAGCAAGATAGGAGGCGAATTCTCCATTATAGGCTACATCAACTACATAATCTTTATCGACAGAATCTTTCATTCTATCTACGGTATAAGTATCATCGCCTACTAAAAGTATCCTCATAATATTCTTATGAGTTAGTATAATATCTGATTATTAAATAAATGTGAAGTTTTATTTTTTATTCTGACTGTTTATTTTGCTCGTCGCCTGTATCTTGTACAAACGGGCCGGAAGGAAATTTTCCCTTAGTGAGCTCGTTATACTCATATTTCAAATCGTTGAGTTTATCTTTAAAATCTTCTTGCACCTCAACTGTTTGGTCATATCCGTCAGCCTTAATCTTTGCATCCTCGTAACACAGCATTGCACCTA
>MEUV01000001.1:24508-25619 GCA_001772575.1 candidate division WWE3 bacterium RBG_19FT_COMBO_34_6
GCCGCCGTTATATGAATTGACAAAATTTATAAGCTGATCTTTTAACAAAAGACCGGTACTTACTTTATTTATTAAATCTAAATATATTTGTTTATCTTTTTTCATAGTTAATTAGCAACTCCTCAAAATATAATTTTCTCTTTTTTGTGTATTCATCATCTCCATGTTTATCTAATCTTTCAATCTCACTCATAATTCTTCTTCTCATAAGATCTCTCGCATTCTCATCACCGACAAGCTGGGATAACACTATTTCCGTATTAGCAGCATCCCTATTAGATCTTGTCCTGGCAAAATTATCAAGCATAATACGATTTACGGGATCCGACTCTAGATTTTTTAATTCTTCTTCCCTTAGCGCTCTTTCTATCCTTAGCTCTTCTCTTCTTTTTCTTTGTTTTTCTTTTACTTCCGCCTGAATTTCGTCAACTCTGGAATTAACCTCCTGTAATAATTCGGTATATTTGCCTTCGATCCTATCCAACCTCTCATTTATATAAATTTGGGTCTTCCATTGTTCCGGGGTATTCTCAATAGATTTGTCCCATTTTTCCCAATATTTTCCTAATGGTTGATGTAAATATTTTTTTGAATTTTCTTGTACCTGCTCTATCGTAGATTTGCCTACCAAAGCATTTTTTATTAACCTACCTGCTCCATCCAAATTTTTTTCATCGGCATTAATAATTTCTTGATATCTGGATTCCGACAACACTACCGAAAGACTGGGAGAACCTGATCCTAATTGAGGTACCCCGTTTTTTTGTTTCACCAAAGCAACCACCACCGATGATTCTTGATTTTTATCTTTGGAATCCGCATTATTCAATCTTGTTATAACCACCACCTCATCGGTGGCATATGTTTCTTTTACCAACCCGTTACGTCTTTCTTGTGTAATCTGCTTAAACCATACTTGGGATTTTTCCTCACCTTCTGATTTGGCCTTTTTACTTAAGTCTAATGTTTCCCCGGATATCTTATTTGCTACCCCCAAACTTGTTTTGCTCACCCCGGCCTCATCAAGAGCTGCTTTCATAAGACCTATTGAAACTTTAACTCTTTCGTTTGAACTGGCACCGTTATAAATATCGTTAATCTCCGTAAAGTT
>MEUV01000001.1:25645-27451 GCA_001772575.1 candidate division WWE3 bacterium RBG_19FT_COMBO_34_6
TTATTTCAGAAACCTTTTCTAATGATCTTTCATCATCTTTATGAGTATCCGTGTATTCCTTAATTTCGTTGTATGACATATCGGAAGAAGGATTTTTCTCGGCTGACGGCATAATTTAATTATGCAAAAAAATATAGTAATGCACAAGTATAATCCATACAAAAAATTTTTAAAAAAGATATAATGGCTATATGCAAATATTAGAATTTTTAGCACTTCATCCTGAAATTTATATACCTTTAGCTATTTGGGATCTCGTCTGGAAAGCCATAGCATTATGGACATCAGCAAAAAATGATCAAAAATATTGGTTTGTTGCTCTTTTGATTATAAACTCGATCGGTATTCTGCCGATTACTTATCTGATTATAGATAAGAACAAAAAAGGCTCTGTACCTGTTAAAAAGTAAAGAGCCTAAATTAAAAAGAGTTTATTTTCCTTTTTTTACTCATCTAGATTTATACAGCTTAACTCTCCTTGGCGTGCAAAGTTTTTGGCTTTCACATAAATGCAATATTGAATAGGTAGATTTCATCCTCCGTTTGGTCTTAATATAAAAGCCAATACTTTACTCTGGTTCATATCGGTTGTGTTGTAATCAACCTGTACAGAAGAGACCGTTACACCTTATTGATAAAGAGGATCTCTAATATGAGGAGCGCACCCGGATGAAAATAAAACAATAATCAAAACAGAGACAAATAATGTTGCGTATTTTTTCATTGTAACTTCTCCTTTGATTATGTCTATTTTAAAATGTTAGCGTTATTATAAAACCTATAGTTTCTATATGCAAATTAATCTGAGTTTATTTGGTTATGTGGAGCAATAGTATCTTTTTTTAGTTTTAAATTCAAAATAACTATAATAAAAGCAACGATACCTACCAAAAAATATCCTGTTTGTATGGTATATCTTTCTGCAGACAAATAACCTATACCACCGAAAACAACTGTTGTAAGCCAGTAGAACACGGCTATCTTTCTGGAACCCCACCCCCTGTTCAATAAAATATGATGCAGATGACCGCGGTCTCCCTTGAGAGGATTTTTTTTCTCCAAAATTCTTCTTATAGCAGTAACTAAAGCGTCTAAAAATGGAATTAAAATGATCATGATAGATGTAATAATTTTACTGTTTATCGAAATGGACAAAACTGAAAGGACAAGACCCGCACACATGGCTCCGAATCCCCACATTATTTTGGAAGGGTGCCATGTAAATTTTATAAAACCTACGCTTAATCCTGCTGATAAAGCTGCAAGAATTGCCACCCTTTTGTGTTCCGGCTGAATCGGATCAAATCTTAAAGCTAAAAGGATAATTACGATACTTGCAATTCCGACTATTCCGGCATATTGCCCGTCGATCCCGTTTGACCAAGACAGTACATTCAAAACCCAAACGATCCAAAAGGTAGTTACTATGCTGGACATAATACTTGATGAAATTATAATAGTATTTCCGAAAGGTACTGATAAGGCAAAAATTTTCGGTCCAAATACTGCGGAGATGGAAATAATTAAAAACAACAAAGCTAATCTTAGATATGGATTTTCCATAAATCTTAGTTTTGATTCCGGATGTGTGTTTTGGTGATCATCTATATACCCTAAAACTGCCAGTAATAATAGTGACAAATAAAATGCCAGAAAATTAGTGGGAAATCCTACAAAAATAATGGCTAGTATTAAAAATACAATACCATAAACAAAACCTCCCCCTCTAGCAGACGGTTTTGCCAGGAGCATAGCCGGATGAGCGTGTAAATCAGGATTAGTAACAAGATCCCTATCCTGCGCAAA
>MEUV01000001.1:27465-35910 GCA_001772575.1 candidate division WWE3 bacterium RBG_19FT_COMBO_34_6
TAAAAGCTATAACAAAAGGCAGGATTAGATCCAAATATAAAGGACTTATTAAAGGTTCGAATGGCGCTGAAGCAACAAAGATAATTCTTATTAGGGATGTTGTTAACAAGAAATTAGTCGCCGTAATTACAATCCCTATTACATCAATTCCAAATCTTATGTAATATCGTTTGATCGGGATGAAAAATATTATTCCTACTGCAAGTGCCAAAAATGAAATTAGCGGAATAACATACAAATAATGTTTTAAGGCCAGTTGTGTGTCCCCCCAAAGTCTCGTATACCAAAGAGGAACATAGGTATTTATAAAAGCATATCTTAATTTTAAATATAAAATTTGAAATAAAATAAAAAAAATATTTATAAATGATATTACAAATATTTTATCCGAGAATCTTTTTTTTAAATCTTTGATTGTTATCCCTAAATTAGCGTTTAGTTTGTGTAAATAATTTTTAATTATTGTTGCATTGATTATTTTAATCATAAATTATCTCACTTTAGGAGTATGATACAGATCCTTCATCTTTTTACCAAACATCATCCTTGTTTGGGCATCTACAAAAGGAAAGAAGGAGAATGTCAAAAGATTAACCATAACAATCATACCTTCCAGGTTATGAATAAGTTTCTTAAAAACAGACCATTCTTTTGGCATTGGCGGTGTAAGTTTGGCTCTAAAATAAGTTGGGGGAATTAAAAATAGAAGAGTAAACGTCAGAATCCAGCTCATCGTATCAGGTAAACTATAAGCAAAGCTGCTTTGTTTTACTGACGGATTTACCGTAGTTAGGATAGCAAATCCAAAAGTAAGTAGATACACTATATTGATCATCAGCACTCTTGTTTTCAAATGGTCATAGATCCAAAGTAGTTTTTTTCCAAAAGGAATATTTTTGTTTTTCAAAAACATATTCATAGATAGTGGAACCTCAAGTACACCCCAACCCCATCTTAACAGCTGTTTATACAAACTTTTATGAGCCCCCCAAAAATTTTTACCTTCCACCGCATCAGCGGAATAAGGGATATAGTGCCCGGCAAGTTTGAAATCACCGTTTCGTACAAAAAAGGCTCTCCAAAAAAATATAGTGTCATCAATACCAAGTTGAACATCCCAATAATTTGCATCAACTAATGTCTGCAAAGAACACGAATAAGCAGCAAAGGTATCTTTTGTTAAACTGCTCAGGCCCCAAGGAACACTACGACTCGCCATTGTTCCCAAAGTCACAAAATTTGCCTCGATCCTGGACATGGCTGCTACACGCCAATGATTATTATTAAAAAGATGTACGGATGTTGCGTAAAAGTGATTATCCCTCTTTGGGGTTGTGAGATATAAATATGTTAATCGGGATATGTATTGCGGATCTGGAATATGGTCGGCATCAAATGAAGAAAAAATATAATTTCTTACAATTTTACCTTGGGATTTCAAAAAATCTACAGCGCGGGATGCGCCCCAAGTTCTATTTGCACCGCCCACTCCTTTTGCCTCCCCGGGAATTCCTGCAGGATGAACAAAAAAAAGAATTTGATCAAATTTATCCTGATGTTGCAAAATAATTTTTCTTAGATCATCCTTTGTTTTTTTTGATGGTTTTTCCTCTAATGTATAGACTAAAGTAACACTTTTTGTGGGATATGTTTGATTTGAAAAAGAGTCGAACGAATCTTTAAGGACCTGATAAGGTTCATTAACACATGGAATTAGAATAAAATGTTTTATTTTTTCTAAGGAAGTCGGAATTTCGTCTTTATCCGGGAGTTTGGCAAAATCAAGTTCCTTACAGTTTTGATACCAGTCCTGAGACATTTCTTTTTTATATTTCGGATATCCTACAGCCAGACCTAACGTATTTAATACCGCCAAGTACGACCAGTATAAAGTTAAAAATGTTAAAAAATACACCATCGCTCTTGGATAAACCAAGCCTAGCCATACAGGGCTTAGAATTACGATCCACGTTAATAATCCCGGTATTATTTCAAAAAATCTTTGTATTACTTTTTCATTTTTAGTCATATTTTATATTAAAAAGATTATGGGCGTTCTTATAAGTTATTTGGGCAATTTCATCATAAGATGCATTTCTAATTTGCGCCACTGCTTCGGCCACTATTTTAACATATTTCGGATAATTAATTTGTCCCCGATATTTTTGTGGCGCCAAATAAGGAGAGTCTGTCTCCACTAGTATCCTTTCTTTTGGTATTTTCTTTATTGTATCTATAAGATCACTCGAAACTTTAGGAAAAGTTATTATCCCGGAAAATGAAATATAAAATCCAAAATCAATTAAATACTTTGCAAAATTCCAGTTACCGACATAACAGTGAGCAACACCACGTAATTTATTACCTTTAAATACCGCGTATTTGGAAAATATCTCTTCAATGTATTTATCCCCATTCCTATTATGCAGCACCAGGGGCAGATCATGCTCTATCGCAAAACCGGTCTGTAATTTGAATAGTTCTACTTGCTCATCCGGGTTCCTTCCATCCTCCCAATTACCCAGATCAATACCGCATTCTCCGATACCTACAATTTTTGATTTATTTTTGCGATATAGGTTTTCCAGCTCTTTTTGTATATCAGATAATGATAAATTTTTATCTTCATGAGGATACACACCTATGGTAGCAAAAAGATTATTATATTTATTTACAACTTCCAGAGTCTTTTTGGAGTTTTCTATACTTGTGCCGATTACGATTAATTTTTTTACATCATTATTTTGAGAATCTTTTATTATTTGATCAAGCTCTTGATCGTATTTCTCATGTGGAAAGTGGCAATGCGTGTCTATCAGCATAAAATTTTATCCGGAAATCCTTGGGAATAAAATATCTGAAACCTGAATTTTACCAGAAAAGAACGCCTTGCTGATTTTTACATAGATATCAGGCATGATAGGTTTTATAGCCGAAGCGATCTTTCTCACCTCATGAACTTCGTAAGATAATATGTCTTTTAATTTTTCCTGATCTTTTATACCCCAGGGTTGATGCTCATTAATATGGTGGTCTAATTCCGATAAATTTTTCCAGATTTGGGATAATATTTTATCAATTCTAAACTCATCAATATCTTTTTTGTTGATTTTTTCCCATACATTTTGCGGATCGGAATATTCAGCAAAATCAAATTCGGATATGCTTGCCAGCTTAGCTATCCTGGAAACGGTATTCCCGAGACCGTTTGCCAGCTCCCCATTATAAATAGAAATAAAATTATCTAGGGAAATATCCGAATCCTCAACTATCGGGCCGTATTTAAGAAGGTAGTATCTAACGGCGTCAACACCGAATTGAGAAACAAGCTCGGTTGGTCTGATCACATTTCCAAGTGATTTACTTATCTTTTGACCGTTAAGATTTATAAAACCATGGATATAAATAAGATCAGGAACCTTATATCCGGCACTTTTTAGCATTGCCGGCCATAAAAGAGCGTGCCATCTGGCAATATCCTTACCGACAAAATGGATGATTTCCGTATCTTTATCCCAGAATCCTTTTTCTATACCTTCAGTCAAATAATTTATTAAAGCATCAAACCAAACATAAATAACTTGATTTTCATCTATGGGGGTTGTAATACCCCAGGACACTTTATATTTTGGCCTTGAAACAGTGATGTCTTTTAAACCGTTATCCAAAAAGGCTACCATCTCTTTTCTTTTACCTTCCGGTAAGACCACAAGTGTATTTCCAATAATTAGATCTTTTAAAAAGCGTGTATATTTTGACCATCTAAAAAAATAGTTCTCCTCATCCAGTTTTTGAATTTCCCTGGTCGGGTGGTTTGGACACTGGCCTTTTTCATTTAATTCCGAAAGTGTTTTATGTGCCTCACAACCTTCACAATAGTAACCCTCATATTTTGCTTTATAAATATCGCCGTTATCAAAAACTTTTTTAAAAAAATCCAATGCCTGTTTTTTGTGGTCCTCATCAGTAGTTCTTATAAATCTATCGTAGGAGATGTTTAAGGAATCTATTTGTTCTTTATCCTCTTTATAGATTTTGGTAACTAAGTCCATACACGAAACGTTATTTTTTTCGGCAGCTTTTTGGCTTGTTGTACCGTGCTCATCCGTCCCTGTTGTATAGTGGATATTATCGTTACCTAATAAATTTCTCTGAAATCTGGCAAAAACATCAGCTAATATTTTTTCATATGCATGACCGATGTGTATCACATCGTTTGTATAATCTATAGCGGTAGTAATGAATATTTTCTTTGACATAAGTCGAAATATACTATAACAACAATAAATTTTCTACCTTTTTGTCCTTAATTGAATAAATAATAATAGGTAGAACACAAAAAATAAAACTGTATTAAGCAGACTATCCAAATTAAAAGCTTTTAGCCCAAAATAAAATGTAATACCAAAACTTAAAAATGCTCCCCACTTAAAACTTCGGTGGTATAAAAATCTCAAATTACTAAAAGTCGGAGCTTTGGTATGAAAATATAAATAAAATGGCAGGGAAATAGTAAAGGTAAGCGCAAAAAATAAAATGGTCAATAACACGGCAATTTTAAAAAAAGTAATTGGCGGTGTAGAAAATGCATACCTGACAATAATAGCCCACAAAATTATACAAAATAGTATTACTGTGTAAATAAACTTCGGCACACTTATATATTATCATTTTGACGTTTTTAAAGGCATATTTTATTTTGTATACGTTTGATAGAATAAACACATGATTTCATTACAAACACTTATTATTCTTGTTGTTCTTTTTCTTGGGATGGCGGGTATTATTATTTTTGCCTTTTCTTCACAGATAAAAAATCTAAAAAATGAGTTAAGCGGTAAAGATAAAGAAAATATTCTTATGGAGTGGCTTAAGGAGATGCGGGGTACTGTAGAAAAAAATTCCGAAACTTTAGAAAGGCAACTTTCCACCCAAAGAGAGGTGATGGAAAAACAAACAAGATCTATTTCGGAACGTCTTGAAAATTCTTCGCAGGTTATTCAGCAGGTTCATAGAGAACTTGGCGGAATTACGGAATTCGGTAAAGATATGAAGGATCTAAGTAATATCTTAAAGTCTCCAAAACTAAGAGGCGGCCTTGGAGAGCAGTTTTTATACGAAATTTTAGAAAATTCACTGCCTAAGGAACTTTTTAAAACCCAATATAAATTTAAAGATGGTAATGTATGCGATGCGATCGTAAAAACAAGCAAGGGACTGATTGCTATTGACTCCAAATTCCCGATGGAAAATTTTAAAGCAATGCTTACAGAGGAGAATCAGGACGGCCGTGACAGATTCAAAAAATTATTTATTAAAGATGTTAAAACCAGGATTGATGAGATCTCATCAAAATATATTTTGATCGACGAGGGAACAACTGATTTTGCCGTTATGTATGTGCCATCAGAAAATATTTATTACGAGCTTATTGTGAATAGTCCGGAAATAGAAGAATTCTCCAGAAATAAAAAGGTGTTTATTACCTCTCCTAATACACTAAATTATATGATGAAAGCAATTCTGGTCGCTTACCAGCAAAATGAATTGCAAAAACATGCTGGAGAAATTTTAAATGCATTAGGTGGTATAAAAGCTGAGGCTCAGAAATTTAACGAAGATCTGGATCTATTATCAAGACACATTGTTAATGGATACAAAACGATGGATAACGTGAAAATAAAATTTACCAGACTTTTTGGCAAAATAGAATCAGCTCAAGCAATCGGGGGTGAAGAAGAAAAACCTCTTTTGCCTGAAACTACGGAAGAAACTCCTTTAGAATAAAAAGGCCCTGTATTAAAAATTTTATACAGGGCATAAGATTAGATCTATCCTAAATATCTGCTACTATTTTTACAAATAATAAATTCGATTAATCCTAACACCAATGCAGCTAAAAAGTAGTCACCTGCTTGAATAATATCCTCTTGTAGACGGCTTCCCATAAATGTAATTATTTTTAATATCATGGAAATTAAAAAGAATAATGAAAAAGCCGCAGCTCCCCCAAAAAAAACAATATCGATGAGTGAGTCTTTTACTTTCATTTCAACATCTCCTATTGAATAATCTTTAGTTGTGGTTTGGTATATGAATAATTTGCTGGTACCAAGTATAGGTAGATATACCTTTCCTATGATTGTTTTTTTTTCAAAAAATAATATGCCAAATATGCAATAAAGATAATGATGAAAAGACCAAGCACAACATATGAACCGTACATAATCCATTTTGTTAAACTAGAATGAAAAATTGTGTTTAATATTATTGAACAGACTGTAATTACACCAATATAGTATGTGAATTTTTCCCAACGATTCATTTTAAATCTCCTTTGATTTTTTAATAGTCCGGGTTAAGTTATAATCTTTATATGCCAAAAAAGGCTAAAATGCAAACCAATAAGGCACAGGATACGGCTATTACCCACGGGAACGGTCCGATTTTAGTAGTAGCAGGTGCAGGAACAGGTAAAACAAGAGTAATTACCCAACGTATAAAATATTTAATTGAAAATAAAAAAGTAAAGTCAGATCAGATTCTGGCTCTTACATTTACCGAAAAAGCTGCCAAAGAAATGGTAGATAGGGTTGGCGATGTCATGCCTCTTGGATATGAAGAGCCTTGGATAAGTACATTTCACTCATTTGCAGACCGGGTTCTTAAACAAAAAGGTATTGAAATAGGATTGGATCCATCTTACAAAGTACTGTCCGGCTCTGATCAGTGGCTGCTGTTACGTAAAAATTTATTTAAATTGGATCTTAAATATTTCAGGCCTCTTGGCAATCCCACCAAATTCATCTCTGCAATTATTAAGTTTATTTCCAGATTGCAGGATGAAAATATTTCACCAATTGATTTAGAAAAATATGTAAATAATATACTTACCGAGGAAGAGGAAGAAAAACTCAGATGGCAGGAGCTTTCATATATTTACAATTCTTATCAAAAAATAAAACTAGAAAACTCAAAACTGGACTTTGGAGATTTAATTATTTGGCTTATAAAGCTTTTGGATGGACGGCCAAATATTCTCAAAGAACTAAGAACACAATTCAAACATATTATGGTTGATGAATTTCAGGACACAAATTATGCGCAATATCAGCTAATAAAAAAACTTTACCCCCAAAAAAATTTTGGTGCGGATACTTCTCTTCTTGTAGTAGGAGATGACTCCCAGTCTATTTACAAATTTAGAGGTGCGGCTGTATCAAATATTATGGAGTTTATGAAAGATTATAAAAATGCGGAAATGGTGACGCTGACCCAAAATTACCGCTCCACCCAAAAAATATTGGATGGGGCCTACTCACTTATTCAAAATAATAACCCGGATAGTCTGGAATCAAAATTAAATATTTCAAAAAAACTTACATCGGTTAACAAGCAGGGAACGGACGACCCGACTATCTTTGAACTGGAAAACTTTGATGACGAAATAGAATTAATAATTTCCAAGATTTATGAAATTTTAGCCAAGGAGCCGTCTTTAACATATAAGGATGTCGCGATTTTAGCCAGAGCAAATAGTCATTTGGATCCGTTTGTACTATCTTTCAAAAAATACGGTCTTCCCTATCAACTTGTCGGTAACCGCGGGCTGTATGATCAAGATGAAGTACGGGACATTATCGCTTTGTTAAAAATAATAATAAATCCCAAAGATTCGATCAGTTTATTTAGAGTCCTAAATATCGATAGTTTTGGGATACCACAAAATATTATTACCTATCTTCTTACTCAATCAAAATATAAAAAACAGGATATTTGGGAAATAATACCGGAAACACAAAGTGAATACTTACAAAATCTATATAAATTGATAACCAAATATCAGGATAAAATAACAAAAAGTCTCCCGGTAGATTTTGTTTACAGCTTAATAAACGAATCAAGATACTTAAATATTTTTTTGGATGAAGAAACTATAGAAAATAATTTAAGTATTAAAAATTTGGATCTATTTTTGAATATTATTAAAAAATTTGAAATTGATTACAGAACAGACAGTAAAAATATCCCCACCGTTATAGATCTTGTAGACCATTTGGAATTTATGATCGAGGCCGGTGATAATCCTGCACAAGCAGAGTTGGAGGATGTTGATACAATAAACTTACTTACCGTACATTCGTCCAAAGGTCTGGAATTTCCCATTGTCTTTATGGTAAATCTGGTGACCGGAAGATTTCCTTCACGTACACAATCTGATGTCATAAAAATTCCTGATGACCTGGTCAAAGAAACACTTCCAACAGGAGACGAGCATATTCAGGAAGAAAGAAGGCTTTTTTATGTTGGAATGACCAGAGCACAAAAATATCTTTATTTAACTTATGCGAAAAATTATGGCGGAAGTTCAGAAAGAAGAGCAACCGGGTATTTAAATGAAACCGGATTCAAAATAGAGAAAGTGAACAAAGAAGAGAAAATAAA
>MEUV01000001.1:35935-40145 GCA_001772575.1 candidate division WWE3 bacterium RBG_19FT_COMBO_34_6
TACAAAAACAAACTGATTTTACACCAAGTTTTTTGAGTTTTTCACAAATAGATACTTATAAGATCTGCCCATTAAAATATAAATATAGCTATGTTCTGAATGTCCCCGTACCGCCCAATCATGCACTAAGTTTTGGTATAACGATCCACGATACTCTTCGTGATTTTCATTCAAAACTATTATTTAAGGCTGTTTCTCTTTCCGAACTTTTGGATATTTATGAAAAAAATTGGCAACCTCTTGGATATGTAGATGAAGACCACCGTAAAATTCAGTTTGAAGAGGGTAAAAAATTACTTGAAAAATATTATGAACAAAATAAAAACGATAAAACCATACCTTTTGCCTTAGAAAAAACATTTAATCTCAAAATTGACGGTATTAAATTTTACGGAAGAATCGACAGAATCGATAAATTGGATAGCGGTGTTGAAATTATTGACTATAAAACAGGCGCTACCAAAACTCAAGAAGATGTGAACAAAGATGATCAGGTAGCATTTTATGCAATCGCCGCAAAAGAAGCATTAAATTTGGAGCCAAAAAAATTAACTTATTATTTTATAGAATCAGGAACAAAAATTTCTACTACTAGATCGCCGGAACAATTGGAACAAAAAAAGAAAGATGTAACAGAGGTTATTGGGGAAATCAAAAAAGGTAAATTTGATGCTAAATCAGGCCTCCACTGCAACTGGTGCGATTACAACAACATCTGCCCCTTTGCTTACAAAGGTTAGCATTATTCTTCTAAGTTCTGATCTGTTTCATTTGGACCATAAGAAATTACGATCATGGTATCTTCGGAATTTGTATCTTTGTTCACAATAATGCTGACTCTAAAATCATCTTTTTCCACGGAAATATATTTAGCCTCATCCGCGCTATATGTTGAAGAAATATTCCAATTATTTGACTCAAACTCATCTTGATAATATGAGTACACCTTTTCTGTATCATCCGACACACTTAGGGATACCGTTCCGGAGGCACCGTTATCGGTTGTCATCGAGCCTGCAATTTTGTATCCTTTATACAAAGGTATCTGGCTGGGAAAACCTTTTGGTAAAGTGCCTTTGCTCGACACCTGCACCTGACCTTCTTCCGTTTCCCATGTCATCTCAACTTTATCCCCGTCCTGATTTACATCTACATCAACTTTACCTCCGGAAGCTTTTTCCATGGCCCTTTCCAAAGTCTTCTCACCAAGCTTTCTCGAGACTATCCTAGAAACAAACATCGACCCGACAATAAAAATAATTAACAAAACTGCTACAATCACAATAATTTTTTTCATAATAAAAGTATACCCTACAAAGGAAGATTCATAAACTTGGATAAAAGTTTAAAAAAAGGATGTAAATATTTTACTTGCGGCATAGGAAATTCTATTCTTATACCTCCGAACTTCTCTTTGAAGTAGCTAAAACCTCCCCAATTTTTGGTAAACATTTTAAATCTGCTGTCGTCTACACCTTCGAGATCCATTAATTTGTAACCCATTCTTTTAAAATATAAAATTGCTTCCCACTGCAAAGCATACCCCCACTTTCCTTTTCTTCCCTCCCGGGCAGTTCCTCCCAGAGTATATGTAACTATTTTTTGATCTCCGACAAAAAATTTTCCGGCAAGAAGTTCGTCCTCCTTTTTGTATACATTAACCAAAAAACATTCGTCTTTGAATATCCTGCGTTTTTCGAGTAAATCATTTATCGGCTGCATATAAAACTTAAAGTGTTTAGATGTTTCTTTCGCTATTTTATAAAAAACAGCGAGCTGCTCCTCGGATGGATTTTGAATACACTCAACCCTGCTCCCCTCGCGTTGCGCTCTTTTTATACTGTATCTGCAACTTGGTGATAGATCTTTCCATAAGTCTTCTTCGGATTTTTCAAGATTAATTAATAAAGTTGAAGTTGGGGATAAGGGGAAGGCGCTGTTGCGGTATCCGTTTTCTGTCAGAACAGACATATCCTGATCCTGCATCGGTTCGATTTTGATGAAAAGAGCTTTATTTTTTATACATAAATCTTCAATATCTTTTAATTCTTGTTCATCAAATTTTTTTAAACGTTGGATCTTTGTAACATTACCAATAAACGTTTTTAGAATTGCGATCTTTGTACCTTTTTTGGTTTTTAATATACGCCAACCTAAAAATTTTAAATACTCATCCCACTTGTCAGATTGGCGGATACTTATATAGTTCATCTGGATATTCCCATATCCAACAAATACCATCTGATTTTATTTACCAGAGTAAAAAGGCTGTATAAAGTTTTGTTGATAATTAAATCATAGGAATCCATATAGATTACATGGTTACCACCGAACTTTAATTTAAAATTAGTAAAACCATAGTAAGGATCATTTTTATCATCCACATTCTCTGCTGCTCCCCACATATCAAAAATTTTACAGTTATGATTTTTACCAAATCTGATTACTTCCCACCCAAGAGCATTGCTGGCAAAAATATTCTTATTCTCAAGGATTGATCCGCCATAAGGATAATACAAAATCTCGTCATAAATAAATACCATCCAAGCCGCTAAGGCTTTTCCATCATATTCGGAAATTAAAATATGGCATATATCCTGCGGATGTAAGATCTCCCAAATAAGTTCGTAATATCTTTTTACCCGTACAAAATATTTTTGCCTAATAGCTGTTTGTTTAAAAAGATCAAAAAAAATGTCGAAATCTTCTTTCGTTTGAGCAAGTTTAATAGTAACTCCATTTTTGAGAGCGTATCTTGTATTATATCTGTGCTTTTCGTGCATTCCTTCAAAAAGCTCTTGTTCTGCTCTATTTAGGTCCATTAGTACATTTGCTTTGGCAAATTCCGAGCGGGTGGATTTTTTACAGTATTTTTTAAAAATAATTTTCGCTACTTTTTCTTCCGGAGAATTTTTCAATACATTGGGAACATCAAAAGTAAGACCGATGCAGTTATTTTTTTTTAAAGATATTTTTAAATTTTCAAAATTTATTCTTTCAGGATCTACCCGCGGACAATATGCATAATAATATTTTGTGTGAGGGATTTTATGTTTGGTATAAAAAATTCCATCAACCTCAACAGCAGGTGTACCGTATTTATTTTTTACCTCAGCCCATTTATCCGTCTGCACAATATGTCTGTACATGGATGTAGTATATTATTATTTTTGTTAATTGACTATTTTTTATAAGTATTATATTTTGTCATAGTATAAAAAATATGACCGCTAAAGATTTTATTACATTAATAATAGTTGGAATAATAATTATTGCTCTTTTATTCGGGCTGACTCTGTTGATCAAAAATAAATCCGAAAGTAACGAGGTCGTACCTGATAATAAGGGGGCGGATGAGAGTCTTAATAATACAACCATAGATAATCAGGGTTTTGAACAAAGAGCGCAACTACAACAAAACAAAACCCTTCAAACTACCACCGAACCCAAACAAACCACGCAGTCTGCAAAAACACAATTGAAATCAGCGCCCCCGATGCAACTTCAGGAAAATATAGATTATAGGGCAGAGATTAATACATCCAAGGGCATGATCATTGTAGATCTTTATGAAAAAGAAGCACCCATAACCGTAAATAATTTTGTTTATCTGGCAAAATCAGGCTTTTATGATGGCCTGATATTTCATAGAGTAATGGATGATTTTATGATACAGGGAGGTGATCCCCTTGGTACAGGAGCCGGAGGACCCGGTTATTCTTTCCAGGATGAAATAAATGATAAAAAATTAGTAAAAGGGTCTCTAGCTATGGCTAATTCCAGACCTAACACAAATGGCAGCCAATTTTTTATAGTCACAAAAGAATCAACTCCTTGGCTTGACGGAAAGCATACAAATTTTGGTCAGGTAATTCAAGGCATGGAGGTTGCTGATAAAATTCAAAAAGTACAGGTTGGCGCAGGTAGCAGACCGTTGGAAAATGTTGTTATAGAATCTATAAAAATTTACGAGAAGCCTATTTAATAACTTTTCTTATTTGATTAAATAACTCAACCCATTTTTCCACATTAATATTTTGCGGACGCAGCGTCTCGTCAATCCCTACACTATTTAAAATCTCTTTGGAAAATACTTTATTTAACATTTTTCTGGGACTGGAAAATGCTTTGTGTAAAAATTTTTCATATCTTACTGCGTCCTCCTTCTTTATCAGAGTATCTATTTTTTTATCAAATTTTACAACCGAGC
>MEUV01000002.1:0-4672 GCA_001772575.1 candidate division WWE3 bacterium RBG_19FT_COMBO_34_6
GTAAGTGAACTTGAGTATTATTAAATATTTTAAGAGGATACTCTTGACTCCAATTAGGACCTATGCTGGAAAATGAAGGACCGGACAATTCATCTATTAAATTAGAGCTGTCAGTACCTCCGGCTAAATCTTTGAGTAATTTGATATCGGCGCTTCCCATGGAGAATCTTGAACCTAATATCTCACCTCTATCACCAAAAGCTGCAATACCTGCTCCACCCATAATAAGAACTAAGACCAAACTTAAAAAGATAAGTAATCTTTTATTTTTCAATTTATTCACCTCCTTTTGTTATTAAATTAGACGAGCTTATACTAAAAAAACTGTCATCTGCCAAAATTACATGGTCCAAAAAATTTATTTCCACATATTGGCATGCCTCCCTAATCTTGCCTGTTATTTCTATATCCTCTTTACTCGGAGTCGGGTCATTAGACGGATGATTATGGGCAATGATTATATTGACCGCATCTTTAAGCAAAGCTTTTTTTATAATGTCTCTTTGAGAGATTAAAATTTCATTGATTGTTCCTATTCCTAAAATATCTTTGGAAATTAATTTTCTTCTTGAGTCTAAAGAAATAAGATAAAGATATTCCTGTTTTTGTTGATAAAGGTCTTTTTGAAGAAGATGATAAATATCCTGGGGGTTGTTGATCGTTAAAATCTCAGTGCTTTTATTAAAAATAAGTCTTTTACAGATTTCCGATATTGCCTTTAATTCGATGGCTTTTGATCTACCTATATATTTATTTTTTGTGAGCTCATTTATTTCAAGGTTTATGATATTTTCAATCTTTGAATATTTTTTTAATAAATAATTAGCCAAATCCATTACATCCATTTCTTTACCACCGGATTTTAAAATTATGGCCAATAGCTCCAAATCGGATAAATTGTTTGATCCTATATTTAATAATCTTTCTCTTGGAAGATTTTGCTTCTGGATATTTTTTATAGAAGTATTAGGCATTACTCACAATATAGGTTATTGCAATATAAATTGTAAGATGATAACTTCTAACTAGTATAGATATTCCTGCTCATATGGAAAATATTGGTAAAAAGATAAAAAAATTAAGAGATAGTCACAATTTATCACAAGATAGATTTGGCAAAAAAATAGGCCTTTCCGGTAAAACTATCTCTGCCTATGAAACCGGTAGAGCGGTTCCACCCCTAAAAATAATTAATAAAATATCCGTTGCTTATAATACACAATATGTGGGAATGAATATAAAAACAAAAAATTTAGTTGAAGAAAAACTAAATACTTTGGAAAAAGAAATGTTAAATCTCAAAAATATTTTAAGTGAAGACTTTATAATATAAAAATTATTATCTCTTCGAATATTGCGGTGCTTTTCGTGCTTTTCTTAAATAGTATTTCTTTCTCTCGACCATTCTTGGATCTCTTGTCATAAATCCATTTCTTCTTAGTATTTTTCTATATTCTTCATTATATTTTGCTAGTGCTCTTGATAATGCATGAACGACAGCGCCAAGTTGTGATGATCTTCCCGAACCTTCTACTTTAATCGTTCCTCTAAATTGCATCAAGGGATGGGGTATACCCAAAGTATGAAAAGGTTTTTTCCAGGATAATCTATCTATTTCCTTAGTATAATAATCATCAATTTTAATATCATTTACAAAAATATCACCTTTTTCAGGATACAAAAATACTCTGGCAGTTGATGTTTTTCTTCTTCCTGTGGCTATTATTAAATTTTCTTTTGAGTCAATACTAGGCATTTTTATTTATTTGTCCTTGATGTGGATGTTTTTCATCCCTGTAAATATACAAATTTGCCAGCCTTTCTTTTCGTAGTTTATTTTTTGGAAGCATGCCGCTAATAGCCCTTCGGATAATCTCTTCAGGATGTTTGTTTTTAAGATCCTCATATTTTTGTGTTTTTAATCCTCCCGGAAATCCGGTTACGTAGTGGTAAACTTTTTTTGTTTCTTTACCTCTTGTAACTTCTATTTTCTCTGCGTTTATAACAACAACCTTATCACCTACATTTATATTTGGTGTAAAAATCGCTTTATTTTTGCCGGTTAATATATCACTGACTGTAGCAGCTAATTTTCCTAATATCTCTCCTTTAGCGTCCACTAAATGCCAGTCTTGGGATAAACCATTTTTACTTGGTGTGAAAGTTTTTTTATTCATAAGTTACTTTTTTGCCTTTTCTTTAGTCTTTTTTATTTTTTCTTCTTTTTGTTTTATAATTTTTTTTTGATCAGCTTTTGTTTCTTCTTTCTTTTCCTTTTTCTTTACCAATGTTAGCTCGATTCGGGCAAGAGGCGCATTATCACCTATTCTTTCAGACATTTTAATAATTCTGGTATAACCGCCGTTTACTTGTAAAAATCTTGGAGCAACATCATTAAGAATTTTTTTTACAGCATCATCGGTAGTAAGCATAGTCTTAAGGTACTTAACATTATTAAAGTTAGGACCTTTTCTTGCTTTGGTGATTAGTTTTTCAAAATGAGGTCTGAGATACTTTGCTTTTGCTATAGTTGTAACAATTTTTTCGTGTAAAACCAAAGAGGTAGAAAGGTTTTTGAGTAATGCTTTTCTATGTTCGGTATCCCTATTTAAAGTTTTAGTTACAACCCTATGCCTCATTTATTGTCTTAAACCTTCCTTTTTTAATAACTTATCAATCTCCAAAATTGATTTTTCTCCCAAATTTTTTATATCAGCAAGATCCTCATTAGTTTTTTGTGCTAGCTCGGCAAGAGTGTTTATTCCGCTCTTTTTTAAGGCATTAATGGTCCTGGTTTGTAATGGCAGCTCATCTACGGCTATGTCATCGACATGCATAATTTCAGTTGGTCTATCCGCATCTGCTCCTGTTAGATCCTCTTCTTTTGGCTGTTCCCATTTGGAAAGAACTTCAAAAAATTCTGATAAAATTCCTGCCGATTCATATACAGCTGTTGATGGTTTGATACTGCCGTCTGTCTCTACCGTTAAAATTAGTTTATCCAAGTCTGTTTTTCCACCCGATCTGGTTTCCTCAACTTCCATATTGGCTCTTACAACCGGGGAAAACAAAGAATCAATAACTATAACCCCAACCTTAGAAGTTTGTCTCTCTTCCATAGGAGAGTAGCCGACGCCTGATTCCACAATTAGTTCTACTTCCAAAACACTTTTTTTGTCAGCTAAAGTTGCAATATGCTGATCTTTATTAATGACCTCAATATCCGCGGTGGATTCGATACTGGCTGCTGTAATATCTCCTGGTCCCGTTACCTTTATTGTTGCAACTTCCGGATTGTCGCTATGTTTTTTAAACCTGATTTGTTTAAGATTTAGAATCATTTCAACCAAATCCTCCTTTACTCCCTCAACAGTAGAAAATTGATGGTTTGCTCCACTAACTTTTATCTGGGTAATGGCAGCCCCCTTTAATGAAGTTAACAACACTCTTCTGAGAGTGTTACCTAGTGTATAACCAAAACCTTTAGGTAATGGTTCAAATTCAAAAACGCCCTGTGTTTTTGTTTCAGAGACGGTTTGAATTTTTAAATCTTTTGATGAAATTATCATAAAATTCTCCTTATCTTGAATAATATTCTATAATTAATTGTATATTTATATTTTCTATATTATCAGTTAGTTTTGGTAAACCTGTTAATTTTACATATTTTTCCTTAACATTTGCGTCGATCCATAAAGGGAGCACAAAACCTTCTCTTAAGTGCACTTTTTCAAAATTTATCGGTTTTATTATCTCTCCAACCTTTATTTGTCGGGAAGGGATATTTGTTGCTAAACCGTTTACTTCAAAAAATCCTGATCTGATCATTTGTCTTGCTTGAGCTCTTGACATTGCAAGACCGCTTCTGAATACAAGGTTATCCAGCCTGCTCTCTAAGTATTTTAACAAAACCTCGCTGGTGACCCCTCTTGTTTTAAGAGCTTTATCTACATATGTTTTAAATTGCCTTTCTAATATACCGTAAACCCTTTTTGCTTTTTGCTTTTCTCTTAGTTGTTTTCCATAATCTGATATCTTTATCCTGGCATTTCCATGTTGTCCCGGTGCGTAATTTCTTTTATTAAAACTGCATTTTTCACTATTACAGCGTGCTCCTTTTAAGTAGAGCTTCTCTCCCTCTCTTCTACACAATCTGCATTTTGGTCCTTTATATCTTGACATATTTTATACTCTTCTTTTCTTTCTTGGTCTGCAGCCATTATGGGGGATGGGGGTGCAGTCGGTAATGGAAATAACATTAAGGCCGCCTGTTTTTAATGCTTTAATGGCAGGAATTCTACCAAGACCCGGCCCTTTTACAAAGACAGATATTTCTCTAAGACCTTTTTCGGAAGCTTTTTGTGCGATTATCTCTGTGGCTTTGGTTGCCGCATACGGGGTTGATTTCCTGGAGCCTTTAAATCCTACAGCTCCGGCGCTGCTGGAATAAAGAGCATTACCGTCAGAATCTGTTAACGTAATGATTGTGTTATTAAATCCGGCTGTTATATATGCTTTACCACTTGATGGTATTATTTTTTCCTGTTTCTTTTTTGTTTTAATTGTTGCTTTTTCCATAATTATTTTTTAGCTAATTTTCTTTTTTGACCTCCGACTGTTTTTTTCTTGCCTTTTCTGGTACGGGAGTTTCTTCTTGTACTCTGGCCTCTTA
>MEUV01000002.1:4717-5020 GCA_001772575.1 candidate division WWE3 bacterium RBG_19FT_COMBO_34_6
CTCACAATCCTTCTAAGTTCACCTTCTATAGGTTTTTGCAGGCTATTGATAGTCTTTTGTATGAGTGCAAGATTGGATTCGGACAGATCTTTGACTCTTGTGTCAGGATCAATTTTTGTTTCTGCCAGTATCTTGTTTGATGTAGTTTTGCCTATACCATGTATATAAGTAAGAGCTATTTCTACCCTTTTTTCGTCGGGGATGTTTATTCCGGAGAGTCTAGCCATATCTTAACCTTGACGCTGCTTGTGTTTTGGGTTTCTGGAGCAGATTACCCTCACAACGCCACCTCTTCTAATAACT
>MEUV01000002.1:5044-6646 GCA_001772575.1 candidate division WWE3 bacterium RBG_19FT_COMBO_34_6
TTTTTATTTATATCTATATGAGATTCTTCCTCGTGTTAAATCATGAGGAGAAAACTCTACTTTTACTCGGTCTCCAGGCATTAACCTTATATGAAACTTACGCATTTTACCAGATATAGCAGCCAAAGCAATAGTTTCATCATCAAGTTGAATTTTAAACATTCCGCCTTGCAGTGCTTCTGTTATTCTTCCATCTTTTGATATTACTTCTTTTGTGTTATTCATCATCAATACGGCAATGATAATAACAAATAAAACAAAACAGGTCAACGGAAATGCAAAATAGGGATTCTCCAGGACTCTCCCTATACTTTTGGCAGTAATTTTCATACATAAAGAAAAAGTATAATGTTGTTATTACAAGTTAGTCCTAATCAAAGGATAGAAGAAATATTTAGGGTTTCTCCTGGAGTATCCCTTTATTATATTCTACGATTATTGCATTACATGGCCAAAAATGTTTGAATAAGTTCTGTATATGATTGATGTCAACATTCTCAGGAAAAATCCGGATTTATTTAAGCAAATAATTGCCAGTGGAAGAGGTGACCCACAAAAGGCTGACATAGATAAATGGTTTGAAATGGACAAGAAGAGATCAGAGTTAATTTTTCAAAAAGATGAAATTAACAGGAAAAGAAATGAACTTGCTAAGCTCGGTAAGACAGAGGATGTGGAAAAGATACGCCATGAAGGTAAATATCTTAAAGAGCAGTTGCAGAATGTTGAAAAAGATTTGGATACAGTATCAAATACATGGCAGGAGATTTTGGATTGGATGCCGAATATTCCTCTTGAACCTATGCCGCAAGGAGATGGTGATTCGGATAATATTGTTGAGAAACTTTGGATTCCTCAAAAGGGTTATATTAAAGAAGCGGTAGGTAAAAAATCAAGAGGAGAAACAGAGCAATTTATGCCATCCATAACTGTGTTTACTCCTAAACATCATATTGACCTTGGTGAGGAGCTGGGGGTAATTGATGTATCCCAAAGTGCAAAATCGTCAGGAAGCAGATTTTCTTATATAATAGGTGATTTAGCTTTATTACAGTATGGATTACAGCAGCTACTTTTTGGCTATCTTATTAAAAATAAATACAAATTAATTATTCCACCCCTACTCGTGAGAGATAGAGTGCTTTATGGAACAAGCCACTTTCCGGAGGGTGCCGATCAGGTATATGCGGTGGATAATAAAAATATTGAAGAAAATGCGCAGCTTTATCTTGTTGGTTCTACTGAACCAACAAACTTTGCATATTTTATGGATAGAGTTCTTGACAAAGATAGTCTTCCATTCAAAATATTTGCCTACGCGCCTGCATTTAGAAGTGAGGTTGGGTCTTGGGGTAAAGATGTAAGGGGAATAAAAAGGGTACATCAGTTTGATAAAATTGAAATTAATGCAGTAACAAAGCAAGAAGAATCACAAAAAATATTTTACGAATTCTTATCAGTAAATGAGTGGTTATTACAGGAACTAAAACTTCCTTATCAGATTGTTAGAAAATGCACCAAAGATGCAGGATATTTAGCAGCTTCGGTTCAGATGGATGTCGAAGTTTGGCTTCCCGGTCAAAGGGAATTTGTTGAAGTAAT
>MEUV01000002.1:6687-6937 GCA_001772575.1 candidate division WWE3 bacterium RBG_19FT_COMBO_34_6
CTGAAATATGCTCATACGGTAAATGATACGGGATGTGCAATGGGAAGGATTTTAATATCGATTATGGAAAATTATCAACAAAAAGATGGGAGTATTCTAGTACCTAAAGTTCTTGAAAAATTAGTAAAAATAAAAAGTATCTCCAAAAAATAAATGACATTAATGTGAACTTAAGTTATTATAAAAATAATGACTCCACTTGCATTTCAAGGATTAGTATTACCAAAAATTATATATTCAACAACTTCAA
>MEUV01000003.1:0-2554 GCA_001772575.1 candidate division WWE3 bacterium RBG_19FT_COMBO_34_6
ATATTAATATGAACAAAAAAGAAAATATAAATAATTTTAAGTACTTGTTATTCATTTGCTTTTTTCATTTTAACCAGTACACACTCTTTACCAACATTAAGACAATTCTGATCAAGGCAATAACTATAGAAAATATCCTGTTTTGCTGCTTCATCAAATATATTAAATCCTCCATCGGACAGTGTGCTAGTTGGATTTACACTTGATACTTTGATAGTCTGGTCAGAGGGGCAGTCTACCTTGACTCGTTGTCTTAATCTTGAAAATTCCTGATTGATGGGTCTTGATATTCTTACGATAAACTCAGTGGTTTCAGGAAGAATTTCAATAATCTCTGTTTCCACCATTTTTTCTTCCCATGACCAGTTATCCCAATAATCTTTTGTTGTTAGTATTTTTAGCAATTCTTCTGTATCACTCTCGTATCTTTTTAGATCAAGTTTTTTAAATCCCGACTGATCAGTTATTGTTGGCGTGGTGGTTGTTTTTTTAGCAAAGTATTTAAGATAACAAAAGTATGATAATGAAATGATAATAAAGATAATTAAAACTATAAAAAATGCTTTTACAATGATCCTAGGATTCATTAAATAAAGCATACCAAATATTTTATAAATAAAAAAGCGCTGCAATACATAAATAAATTGCAGCGCAAGAGATCAAAATATTTTTAACGAGTAACAGGGGGAAACATCGATACATCAATTGTGGAACAATCAACTCTAATTAATGTTTGCGCTTCCATGAATGTGTAATCCAATGATTTATGGATACGTTCAAAAATTTTCTCGTCATCATGAATTAATCTAGCATACGGGTAATACCTACAAAATGCTGGTATTGATAATTCTTCCCACACTTCTGGAATAAATATTTCTTCAAGGGAAGGAAATCCAATAAGATCATTATTTTGTGGAATACCATAGCTTTCATAATACTCATTTTCCTGACTTATAAATAGTATGAAATAACTTAAGGTTTGGTATACAGCCTCTTCTTGAGTCATTCCTTCTATATTAAATGGGTACTCAACTGTGTAATTTAAAGTAGGAAATGGAGTCATTGTGGGAGTATATGCTGGGGTAGGTGTTTTTGTCACGGTCGGAGTTATCGTGGGTTTTGGAGTACTTGTTATAGTCGGAGTCGGGGAGGGTAGTTGTGTAGCTGTCGGTTCTGGAATTTTAAATGTGCTTACTGGTGTGTTTACCACCGAAGTATCGACTGGTTCCTGAGCAAAGGCTGGATTGCAGGATACTGTTAACGGAAGAAATACTAATAAAACGACAACAATCGTAAAAATTTTGACCGCTTTCATGTCGGCCTCCTTTTTTATTTTTTATAAATGTTTCTCTCTATGGGATATTTGTATTATATCTAGATCATTTCTAAAAAACAATGAGTTATCAAAAAGTACCAGCTAAATTACTATAGGATTAAATATTGGGGTTAAACTAATCTTTTACTAAAACACAAAGTTTTCTAATATTTAAACGTTTTTCGTCTTAAGACAAATAAGAAATGACTTTCTTTGTAATATCTTCCAAAGATATTTCTGATTTTATAAGATAATCATCTGCACCAAGTTTGTATGCACGTTCTATTAGGTCTTCGCTATTTAAATTGGTAAGAAGAACAATCGGACCTTTTTTACTGTCTTCAAGTTTTTGTAATTCTTCAAGAACAGCCATTCCGTCTTTTTCCGGAAGCATGATATCCAAAAGCATCAGATCCCAATGTTCGTTTTTTGCCTTGATAATACCTTCTTCACCATCATAAGCAGGTATAACATTAAAACCCGCCTCGTTTAGTATCTCCGTATACAGATCTACTAGATCAACCTCATCTTCAATTAATAATATTGTTTTTTTATTTGGTGTATTCTGATTCATAATATTATAAGTATATACCAAAATAATTTTTTTTGTGTAGAATTATTCTAATGCCCAATTTAGAAAATAAAATCAGTATAGAGGAAATCATCAGCGCCGTTCCCGAAACAATTATAGCAGTAGATAAAAAATATATTGTTAAACTCTTTAATAAAGAGGCGGAGGATCTGTTTGGCAGGTCCAAAGAAAAAACGATCGGTACCGATTCAAGGGATATTCTTGAAATTTATAATGAAAAAAATATTCCAATAAATCCTGAGGCATATTGTTTTAAAAAAAGTAAGAAAAAAAACGTACTTGAAGATATTACGCTTCTGGCCAACGGGAAAAAACATAAAATAATCCTTCATACCGCCACTATTGAGATACCAAACAATGGGGGAGAGGAGTGCTTGATCACAATTTCAGATATCACAAAGGTCAAAGAACTTGAACAGACCAAAGATGAATTTTTATCAGTTGCGTCTCACGAATTAAGAACGCCGATGACAATAATTAAAAGTTATCTTTGGATGTTAAGTACGGAAAGACACGGCCCCTTAACTCCAAAACAAAAAGAGTACATCAAAAAGGCGATTCTTAGTACCGAAAGGATGATCGAGCTTATCAATGATATTTTGAATGTATCAAGAATAGAACAAAATGCCGTAAACGTAATTATAAAC
>MEUV01000003.1:2562-2688 GCA_001772575.1 candidate division WWE3 bacterium RBG_19FT_COMBO_34_6
GCTAATCGAGCTTGTAAACGAGCTGGTTTCTGATTTTAAGCTAAAAGCAGATGAAAAGGGATTAAATTTGTATGTCACAGGCGATACGGATAAATTATATGCGTATGTTGACACATCAAAATTAAG
>MEUV01000003.1:2723-5505 GCA_001772575.1 candidate division WWE3 bacterium RBG_19FT_COMBO_34_6
AATTTACAGACCAAGGTGAAATAAGAATAGATATCAAAAAATTCGGAGAGTATGCAAAAGTTTCTATTATAGACACAGGTAAAGGTATTAAACAAAATGAACTGGAACTATTATTTCAAAAATTCGGACGGCTTGATTCTTCATACCAAAAGGTGGCGGAAAGCGAAGGAACCGGACTCGGTCTTTATATTGTAAAACTTTTTGTGGATGCCATGGGAGGTAAAATAGGTGTATTTTCCGATGGGGTGGGTAAAGGGGCAACTTTCTGGTTTACTTTACCCAGAAAAAAAATGCATCATCTGGAAGAACCTAAAGAGAATGCTAAGGAATCTAAAAAAGATTAATGTAAAACTGCCAAATCCTTGATCCGAAAAACAGAATAATAACCGATGAAATTAATAAAAAAGGACCGAATGCAATAGTATCTTTAATAGATTTTTTACCAAAAATAATTAAAATTACGCTATAAATTGCTCCAATTACAAAAGCAAAAAAAATCGCAAGAATATTGTAAGGAAAGCCGTTAAAAAGACCAATAAGAAGACCGAGCCTAATATCTCCTTCTCCCATACCTCTGCCTTTTGTAATAAATACCAAAAAGTAAAAAAATGTGGCGATTCCAAAAGCGCTTAAAAGCAACAACCCGAATGATTTTAGAGCCGAATAGATCTGCATATTAAGATAACCTGCCTGTAGTAAAAATATACCGAATTCATCATTTTTTAATTGATAATAATATGAGACAAAATAATAGATGGTGTTAAATATTAAAAAGCAAAAAACAAATAAAATTGCCGGATACACAATCCTATTGGGAATCAACTTATATTTCATATCAGTTAAAAATAAAATGACATAAAAACTAAAAGCGATCAGTAAATAAACAAATATAATAAGAGTAGCAGCGTAGTAATTCTTAAAAATTCCACTAAAGAGTGCCGCAAATACAAATGTGAATCCTGTTAATATTTCGGATAACGGGTAATAAAATGAAATTTTTTTCTTACACGATGCGCATTTACCTTTTTGGATTATAAATGAGAGTAGGGGAATGAGATTTATTGGTTTTAGAGGTCTTTTACAAAAGTCACATTTCGATCTACCTATTAAAATTTTTTCACCCTTTATGCTTCTGTCTGCAACTAAATTTAAAAATGATCCAAAAAAAAGTCCGGAGATAAACGTCAAACTATATAATATAATTTGGTGCAACATACTTTGAAGTTTATCACTTTTGGAAAAAAAGCAAAAGACCTTAAAAGGCCTTTTGCTTTACACGTATATACGTATAATCACTGTCACATATTATTGAAGTGATAATAATGTTCCTAACTCAAATACCCCTGCTGCATTTCCTCCATCCGTACTCATTTTTGTAGCATTATCAACTGATTCCAGTACTGCATTCAGTTCATAATTTTGAGCATCAGATGCATAGGTATAGAAGTATGGATCAGTATTTGTCGGATCAATCGGAAGCATAGGCAAATATTTATTAAGCCCTATTTTACCGTTTGGGATGGTGAACTTAATCCATCCATTTGCACCCTCCACAGTCTGCGCACCTGTTATGGATGTGCAGGTTCCACAACCATCAGTGTCAGAAAGAAGGATCTCATTGTCAGCAAGAGCAAGACCTATTGCTTTATTTAAAGCATCCATATCCTGAAGTCTTTGCGAGTCTCTTGCTTTCATAAGAAGTTGCGCGGGATTAATCGCGATCAAAACAACTCCGGCTAAAATACCGATAATAGCGATGACAACTAAAAGTTCAACTAAAGTAAAACCTTTTTGATTTTTAGGCATTGTACAGTTCACCCCCCTTCTTATTATATTTTTCAATTTGATAAAAAAATTCATATTTTTTATAAAGCGCTGGTAATTTTATAAATCGGTGTAATTATTGATATAATCAAAAATCCAACCATACCTCCAAGCATCAACAGAATAATCGGCTCTAATGCTGCTGAAAGGCCCTTGACCGCGTGGTCAACCTCACCTTCCAAATAATTTGCAACTCTATCCAAAACCTCGTCAAGTTGTCCTGTTTCCTCTCCGACACTAACCATCTGACCAAGCAAAGTTGGAAAAACAATATTTGACTTAATATATTCCGAAAGGGAATTCCCTTTTTCTACATATACCGCAGCTGCAAGCGCCGCATCTTTATACCGCCTGTTTGACATTACTCCTGATACTATATTTAGAGCCTCAACAATAGGTATGGCAGAAGCAACAAGAAGACCCAGTGTTCTTGTAAAATCCGTTACTTCTTTCTGTTTATTAATTTTCCCAAAAACAGGAAGCATAAAAATTATATTGGAAACTAAATCCTTTCCTGCAGGTGTCCTTAAAAAATATCTTGTTCCCAAAACAAAAGCAATAGCACCTACTATCATAGCAACAATATTATTTACAAAAAAATCCGAAAGGGCGATCATCATTTGTGTCATCATGGGCAATTCAACATTGAGACTCTCGTACATATCCGCAAGTTTTGGAATCACCATGATCATCATCAATACAAAAACTCCGATCATTGCCAAAAAAACAATGGTCGGATATATCATGGCTGATTTAAATTTTGAATTTAATTCTCTTTGATTTTCCATAGTCGAGGCAAGTCTTTTTAGTATTACATCCAGTTGTCCTGAAGCCTCTCCGGCTCTTACTAAAGCTTGGTAGGTCGGGGTAAAAATAGTAGGATGTCTTCCCAGGGCAAGCGATAATGAGGAACCTCCTTCAATATCTCTTAATACCTCTATTAATATTCTTTTAAAAT
>MEUV01000003.1:5560-5891 GCA_001772575.1 candidate division WWE3 bacterium RBG_19FT_COMBO_34_6
TAAATGAAACAACCTCGCCCCCAGGAACACCGCCAAAAAATCCCAATTTATCTAAAAAAGACTCTTTTTTCTCTACGATGCTTATGACATAAAGTCCCTGGTTTTTTAATAAAGATATAGCTAGATCCTGGGACCTGGCATCAACATTTCCTGATCTTTTGACCCCATTGTTATCAGTGGCAGTATAAGAGTATAGGGACATATATTTATTTTATATACTTTGCCTGCTTAATGGCAGTCCTTAAATTTTCTGGTTTTGTCGTATACTTCATTGCTTCCTCAAGTTCAATTTTTCCATCCAGCACTAATCTTGCTACACTATGCTCCATAT
>MEUV01000003.1:5909-8221 GCA_001772575.1 candidate division WWE3 bacterium RBG_19FT_COMBO_34_6
TCGATCATGTGAGTTTTTCCCTCACGGACCAGATTTCTAATAGCATCTGTTGCGAGCAAGATTTCCACGGCAGGTGTAAGTGTTCCCGTTTTTGTATAGATAAGTCTTTGTGAAACTACAGCCTCTATAACTTGAGCCAGCTGTTGTCTAATCTGACTTTGTTTAGATTCCGGAAAAGTAACAATTATTCTCTCTATTGTTTGTGCAGCAGAATTAGTATGCAAAGTAGCAAGAACCAAATGGCCTGTTTCCGATATCTGCAAGACCGCTGACATAGTCTGTGCATCTCTCATCTCTCCGACCATAACAATGTTAGGGTCTTGTCGTAAAACTGATTTTAAGGCTACATCCCAAGAATGTGTGTCCAAAAACATTTCTCTTTGTTCTATTAATGATTGTTTGTTAGTAAAAACGTACTCTATCGGATCCTCAATAGAAACTATATGCTCTGCTCTTGTAGAATTGATTTTATCTATCATAGCTGCAATTGTGGTAGATTTACCATGACCGGTAGGACCCACGATTAATACCAAACCTTGTTTTAAATTGCACATTTGTTGAATAATGGGCGGAAGGTTTAACTCCTCTAATGTAGGAATTCTCATGGGTATAGTTCTCAGTGCTACCGACGGATATCCTTTTTGATAAAAAGCATTAACTCTAAATCGTGCTTTAGTTCCTAATGCAACCGAAAAGTCAATTTCTTTATTAACATCAAAAATATCTTTTTGATCTGCTTTTAATATTTGGGATAAAAAGTATTCAATATCTTCTGATGTATTTACATCGTATCCAGGAAGTTTTGAGAGTCGTCCGTTAATCCTGACAATAGGATTATTAGTAACTGATAATAGTAAATCAGATGCTCCTGATTCCAGTACTTTTTCTAATATTGCTGTTGCAGTAAGTTTTGACATATTATTATTTTGCCACCCTCATAACTTCTTCTATGGTGGTCGTACCCTCCAGTGCTCTCAAAAATCCATCCTGTATTAATTTAACCATACCCTCTGAAATTGCAACATCCTCAATCGCATTTGCAGGACTTCTTTCCACAGTAAGATGAGCTATTTTTTCTGACATTTCCAAAAGTTCAAATATTCCAAGTCTTCCTTTGTAGCCTGTTTGGTGACAAAGATCGCAACCCTTTCCTTTATACAAAGTAAGTTTATCCTGCTTTAGCAATTTCATATTTTTAGCAATATCCGGGTCTTTTGTCATAATAACTTTATTTTGCTCTATATCTTTTAATGTCTCCCTTATTTGATCCTGTACTTCTTTAGGTGGTTCGTATTCTTCTTTACATTGAGTACATACTTTCCTTACCAGTCTTTGTCCTAATACAGCAACCAATGTGGAGGATAAAAGAAAATCTTCTACACCCATATCTAAAAGTCTTGGGATCGCACCTGCTGCAGAGTTAGTATGTAAAGTAGATAACACAAGATGCCCTGTAAGAGCCGCATGAATTGCAAGCTCGGCAGTTTCTCCGTCTCTGACCTCTCCTACAAGGATAATATTAGGATCTTGTCGTAAAAATGATCGTAGTCCGGTAGCAAAGGTGAGACCTGCTTGGACGTTTACCTGAACCTGGTTAACGCCGTTCACACGTATTTCAACCGGGTCCTCAACCGTAACAATGTTTACTCTTGCAGTGTTTAATTTTGATAGAGCAGCTGATAAGGTTACTGTCTTACCGGAACCGGTAGGACCTGTAACAAGGATCATTCCTGTAGGTTTAAGGATAGCAGTCTCAAGCCTCTTTAATGACAAACCTCGTAAACCCAAATCCTTAAAGCTAAAAATTACTCCTTCTTCTTTTAACAACCTGATCACAACTTTCTCTCCGTAGATAGTCGGTAAGGTGGATACTCTCAGGTCTGTGCTGGTGTCCCCAACCTGAATTTTAAACCTTCCGTCTTGGGGAATTCTTTTTTCGTCAATTTTCATATTAGACAATATTTTTACCCTGGCTGAGATAGAATCATGCATTTCTTTTGGAAAGGTTCTTTTTTCTTCCAAAATACCGTCAACCCTGTATCTTAATCTTGATTTATCTTCTCCGGGTTCCAAATGCACATCAGATGCGCCGATTTTTACAGCTGTTTCCAAGATCATGTTTACAATTCTGGCAACAGGTGCATCTCTTAGGGTTTCGTCGGTGATATCCTGATGTGTTTCTTCAATTTTTAGTGTAGTCTGATTGATCTCTTCTAACGCGGCACTTATCTCGTCACCTATAGACTTGCTTTTAAACTCCTCTAAAATTTTCGTGATTCCTTCTTCTGTTGCTATGTAGGGAACAACCTTAT
>MEUV01000003.1:8298-9771 GCA_001772575.1 candidate division WWE3 bacterium RBG_19FT_COMBO_34_6
TCCACTTTATATGGAACGACGTTATATTTTTTTAATGTAGCTGTAGGTAAAATACCAAAAATATCATCAGATATTTTAACTTGTGGAATGTCTACAAACTCTATACCGTATACCTCACCAAATGCCCCAACATAATCTTTTTGGCTTACCCAACCTCTTTGTTTGATAATTTGTGGAATTGGAGTTCCTGTATTTACATGCTCAAACTTTATAGCAGCTAGTTGATCATCAGTAATAAGACCTTTATCTCTTAGTACTTCTTCTATTCCTTTTGACTTACCGATATTAAACATAGGCAGGATTTAATTTTACTTTTCAATCATAACACAATTAGTAACCGCGTTGTATAATTTGGGTATATGAACCAGGGATCGGTATTGGTATTTGGTGGAAATTCAAAGGACAGAAAACAGAAAATACAAAGTATAGTTGAAAGTATTGATAAAAATCTTTTAAAGATAGGACACCCTGATTTTTTAGAAATTACAAAAGAGAAAGACAAAAATTCAATAGGAATTGAGGTGGTTAGAAAATTAATAAATTTTTTTATTACCAAACCATACAGTTCAAAATTTAAAATAGCAGTTGTATATAATGCGGATCTGCTTACAACGCAGGCTCAAAATGCATTATTGAAAACTTTGGAAGAACCACCTCCATACGGCGAAATAATATTAGAAACAAAAGCAGAGACTCTTTTAATAGATACGGTTGTGTCAAGATGTAAAAAATTTGAGGTCAGAGTAAACCCCTCTTCCCAAATTTTTAAATATAATATTAATGAAGTATCAAAAATGGATCTGGACCAAAAATTTACCTTAGCAGAAAACTTAGCTAAAAAAGAAAGGAATGAGCTTGCAGATATACTGGAGGGGTGGATCTCTCAGGAAAGAGATGTGCTTTTAAAAGAGGCGGATGAAAACTCTTACTTAAATTTAAACTTACTTATAAAAGTAAGAAATGATCTATCCGAGACAAATATAAATGCAAGACTTGCATTAGAGTATTTTTTGCTAAACTTAAAATAGAGAATTAATTTATTTAAACTAAGGAGGTGAAGTTTTGTGAAAAAATTATTACCGATAATAGTAATAGTGATTGTAATCTTAATTGCATTATTCTTTGTATTTTCAAAAATGGGTTTGAATAAAACACAACCCGGAGTTGATACAAAAAAATCTTCACTAACGGAAGAAGCAAAACCGCAAAAGGGCACGACAAATTATACTTTCAAGGCTTTAAAAGCGGCTATTGAACTTGGAATTCCCCTAAAATGTACCTACAAATCAGGAGACTCCAGTTTTGAGGGGTATATAAAAGGTAAACAATGGAGAGGAAAAATAGTCACCGATGATGGACGAAAAGGGGAAATAATTCTCAAAGATGAGTGTATGTGGAGCTGGGCAGAAAATGATACGCAGGGGATGACTCTGTGTTTCGAAGCAGACGAAAGTGGAAAATCAGTGTGGGATA
>MEUV01000003.1:9807-10148 GCA_001772575.1 candidate division WWE3 bacterium RBG_19FT_COMBO_34_6
AGTCCTCCAAGTGATATAGAGTTTTTAAATATTAACGATCTGACCGGGGAGCAGATGAATCTTGATACGCAAGAGTAATAAATTTGGGCCAAATCAGCTATTTAATTTAAGGGTTTGGCCTAAATTTTATGTTGTACTTGAAACAACATCTTGTTTTGTATAAAATCAAACAGCAATGACTCCAAATCCAAATAAAGCTATCTCGGAATATTCTGCTGAACAGATTCAAGTCCTGGAAGGTCTTGAGCCGGTCAGAAAAAGACCCGGTATGTATATCGGTTCAACCGGAATAGATGGTCTCCACCATCTTGTTACGGAAATTGTAAACAATGCAATGGATG
>MEUV01000003.1:10164-14228 GCA_001772575.1 candidate division WWE3 bacterium RBG_19FT_COMBO_34_6
TGGAATTTTTTGAGGATAATTCTGTGGCAGTTTACGATAATGGCAGAGGAATTCCATACGACATCAAAAAAGGATATAACGTGAGCGCGTTGGAACTTGCTTTTACAAAACTTCATGCCGGAGGAAAATTCGGCGGCGGAGGATACAAGGTATCAAGCGGTCTTCACGGAGTAGGAGCTTCTGTTGTAAACGCACTTTCCAAATGGTGCAGAGTAATAGTATTACGAAACGGAGAGACTGTTATGCAGGAGTATGAGAACGGCGGACATGTAGTAAAACCTGTACACAAAGTAAATGTAGATAAACCATCAACGGATATTAAAGATGCCTTATGGAATATAGATTTAAAAAATTGGGATTATCCAAACGGAAGCATTATTCAATTTTCTGCTGATGAAAAAATATTTGAAACACTTGATTACAAAATTAAATTTTTTATAAATCAAATAAAAGAATATGCGTATTTAACAGCCGGAATAAGATTTGAGCTCATAGATCACCGGGGAGATCTTCATGAAAATTATTACTTTGAAGGGGGAATTAAATCTTATTTAATTTCTCTTAATAAGAATAAGGCGGTTATGCATGATAATGCCTTCTTTACCAGAAAAACATCGGACAATGTCGGTGTGGAAATTGCATTACAATATAATGACTCATTCAATGAGAATGTTATTTGCTTTGCTAATCATCTTAAAAATATTGAGGGTGGTACGCATCTTACCGGATTCAGATCAGCCCTAACAAAATCAGTAAATGATTACGCAAGAAAATATGGAATACTCAAAGAGAAAGATCAAAATCTTTCCGGCGATGATCTGAAAGAAGGATTGACTGCAATTATTTCTGTAAAAATCGACTCTGAGTCACTACAATTTGAAGGCCAGACAAAGGCAAAATTAGGAAATACTTCAGCGAGACAAGCTGTGGAAACGGTAATGAAAGATGCCTTTGAATTGTATTTGGAAGAAAATCCCAAGGATGCAAAAGCAATAGTAGAAAAAAATATACTCGCTCTTAAAGCCAGAATTGCAGCAAAAGCTGCAAGAGATACTGTAATAAGAAAAACCGCCCTGGATTCAGCAGGAGGAGTACTACCCGGAAAATTGGCTGATTGTTCAACCAAAAGTCCTGAAAAAGCAGAACTTTTTATTGTTGAGGGAGACTCCGCCGGAGGATCTGCCAAACAGGGTAGGAATAGAGAAACACAAGCCATCCTTCCGTTATTTGGAAAAGTATTAAATACCGAGAGGGCAAGGTTGGATAAGATTGTGGAGTCAGAAAAATTCAAAAATCTTATAGTTGCTGTGGGAGTGGGAGTAGGGGAGCAGTATGACCAGGAAAGGTTGAGATACCACAAAATAATAATTATGGCTGATGCTGATAGCGACGGGATGCATATTATGACTTTATACCTAACATTTTTTTACAGGCATATACCTCAGTTAATTGATCAGGGATATATTTATGTAGCTGTACCACCACTTTTTAAAGCAACCTGGGCAAAAGAAAAAAAATATCTATTTGATGAAAAGGAGAGGGATGTATTTTTAAAAACCACTGATGGTCAAAAGGCAATTATACAAAGGTTTAAAGGTCTTGGAGAAATGAACGCTGAAGAGTTGTGGGAGACAACTATGAATCCTCTTACAAGAAGGATGCTGCAAATAACGGTCGAGGACGCATCTAAAGCTGATGAGACATTTACTATGCTTATGGGAAGTGAGGTTCCTCCACGCAAAAGGTTTATTCAAACACACGCCAAAGAAGCATTTATTGATAAAACATAGAAATAAAAATATACTATATTTAATGCCCGAATATAAAAAAGGTTTTACACTCATAGAACTTCTAATTGTTATCACAGTAATAGGAATATTGGCAGGAATTCTTGTCATGATTATTAACCCCCGTGAATATCAAGCCCAGGCAAGAGATGCAAGACGCCTTAACGATATTCTAAGCGTACAGACAGCAATTATTGATAGTTTAGCTAACGGGGTAATAAGTCTTACCGATACGGCGGGTTGCGCTGATTGCTCTTCAAACATTGGTACGGAAGAGATCGACGGTAGCGGATGGGTCAAATTTAATAATATTAAGGGTAGGGGATTGATAGATGTAATTTCGGTATTACCTATAGATCCTATTAATAACAATACCTACTATTTTTCATATTATTCTGACGGAAATGATTTTGAGTTAAATGCGGTACTGGAATCAACAAGATACCAAACCAATGCCCAACGTGATGGCGGTAATGACAATGACATATATGAAAGGGGATTTAACCTTAATCTAAAATAATATTGACAAGGAAGGAGACATATTATTAAATAACTCTTCATGTCCGGACTAAAGGAATTTTCACAATTTGAGATAGCAAGTTTAATAGGAGTTCTTGGAATAGCCTTAATAGGTTTACTCTACGCATTTTTGTTAAAACGCCAAATACTAAATATACCCTTACCCCAAGGAAAACTTAAGGAAGTCTGGAGCGGAATAAAGGAGGGAGCAGAATCATACCTTATATCACAATGGCGTGTTATCCGAGTTATGATCGGTGTACTTGTGGTTGCTTTATTTTTTAGTGTTTGGATAGTTCAGCCGTCATTTGAGGCAAAAGAAGTTTTTGGTGAGAACGCGAAAATAATAATAGCCTTCGGTCGTGCACTTGCATTTTTAGCCGGTGCTATTTTTTCTGCTATGGTTGGCCGTCTTGGGATGAGAATGGCAATAGATGCATCAATCAGGGTTGCCGCTCTTGCTTCTCAAGAAAAGGCTGCGGAAGCTTTAAAAATTGCCTACCGCGCCGGTACGGTGACAGGAATGCTTACAGACGGACTTGGACTTTTGGGTGGTACTTTAATATTCATATTTTTTGGAAAAGCGGCTCCTGATGCACTACTGGGATTTGGGTTCGGTGGTACCCTACTTGCACTTTTAATGAGAGTCGGTGGCGGTATATACACCAAAGCAGCAGACGTAGGAGCAGATCTTGTAGGTAAAGTTGAAGCAGGAATTCCGGAGGATGACCCAAGGAATCCCGCCGTTGTTGCAGATCTTGTCGGGGATAATGTGGGGGATTGTGCCGGAATGGCAGCAGATATTTTTGAAAGTTATGAAGTCACCATAGTATCTTCATTAATTTTAGGGCTTGCTTTGGCTTCTCTTACAGGTTCTGTAAAATGGATTGTATTTCCACTAATTGTAAGGGGTATCGGAGTTTTAAGCTCTATAATAGGAACGGCATTTGTTAAAAGCCGTAATAATGAGAACCCTCTCAAGACAATCAATAGGGGATTTTATACATCAGCCGGAATTTCAGTAATTCTATTTGCTTTTATTGCTCATTTTTATATGAATGAGTGGCGTGCATTCTTTTCTGTTGTAATTGGAGTGATTTTGGCCATTGTTATAGATAACATTACAGGTTTTTTTACTGATTATGAACACACACCTGTTAAAAAAATTGCCGAACAAACAAAAAGCGGGCCTGCAACAACAATACTAACAGGATTATCAGTGGGTATGGAATCCAGTGTATGGTCCATTCTTGTAATTGCAATTACAATCGTAGGTGCTATTGCAATCTATTCAGGCTTCCCACCTGTTTACATATTATATGGTGTTTCATTAACAGGTATAGGAATGCTAACACTTACAGGAAACAATGTTGCAATGGATTCATTTGGGCCTATATCAGATAATGCCGGAGGTATAGGAGAGATGGCAAAAATCGATCATAAAGGACAGGAGATTTTGGCAAAACTTGATGCTGCAGGAAACACAACCAAAGCTATAACAAAGGGTGTCGCAATTGGGAGTGCTGTTATTGCCGCAGTTTCTTTATTCGGATCTTTTATTACTGATGTAGAAAAGGTTAATCCCGGAATTTTAGCAGGAGGTATCAGAGTATCAGAACCACTTGTCTTTGTAGGACTTCTTATCGGAGGATCGCTACCATTACTGTTTAGCGCACGCTTAATTGAGGCAGTCTCAAAAGCTGCGTCATCGATAATTGCCGAAGTAAGAAGACAGTTTAAAATTCCCGGAATTATTGA
>MEUV01000004.1:0-187 GCA_001772575.1 candidate division WWE3 bacterium RBG_19FT_COMBO_34_6
GACAGCCGAAAGATTATTTAAGGATGATGTTTCCCTTAAGGAGAAAAGATATAGACATAAGTTTTTAACAAATGTATGGCTAAGATCAAAGAAAAAATAAAAAAACAAATAGTTTATGTTATTCTCGGACCAACATGTTTGGGAAAAACAAGTTTAGCCCTTAAGTTATGTAAAAAATTTGACGGTG
>MEUV01000004.1:260-3284 GCA_001772575.1 candidate division WWE3 bacterium RBG_19FT_COMBO_34_6
ATACGGATTTTTGGGCCATTGATGGTGTAAAAATCCACGGATATGACTTAATAGAGCCCGATAAATATTTTTCTTCTTATGATTATGCACAATTTGCCATAAATAAAATTAAAGAACTGATTAAAAGTGATAAAAAAATATTTTTAGTAGGTGGAACAGGATTTTATTTGGATGCTGTGACAGGAAGAGTAATGCCGTCAAATATTCCTCCAAACCAAAAATTAAGAAATAAGTTAAACACATATTCTCTTACTAAACTTCAGAATATTTTAAAAAAAATGAACACTGATATTTTTGAAAATATTGATCATAACAATCCCGTAAGGCTTATCCGAGCCATTGAGAAATTATCAAATAAACCAAGTAAAGATATTTTAGATTATCCAAAAAATATATCATTTAAATTGACCGGATTAACCTCCGATAGAGATTTGCTGTACAAAAGAGCAGATTCATGGGTAGAAGATATTTGGAATAAAGATTTTGAAGACGAGGTAAACTTTTTATTAAAATCAGAATATAAAAGATCAGACAAACTTAACGGTTTGATTTATAAATCCATGAAAGACTTTTTGGATGGTAAACTAGCGCAAGATGAGGCAAAAGCCAGAGCTAAATTTGATATACACGCATATATTAGACGTCAACAAACATATTTCAAGAAAATACCAAATATTAAATGGTTTGATATATATGAAGACAATTTAGAAAAAAAATTATACAATATGATTAAATAAATCATGGATAAAAATATTGTTATATCAATAAAAACTATTTTATTTACTATTTTAATCGGACTTGGGCTGTACGTTATCTACAGACTTGGAAGCATCATCGGTGTTGTTTTAATTGCCATGTTAATTACGATCTCACTTGAACGTACGATAAAATTTTTTAGCAAACAGACATTTATGAATCGAAGAATTAACAGATCCATGTCTGTTCTAATAACTTATTTAATTGCCTTTTTGGTAATAACTTTGGCGATCTCCATCGGGCTTGATCCGGTCATTACTCAATCACAAAAATTAATACAAACACTTTCCAGAAACAAAGCGGTGCTCAACTTAGGTGAGAACGTAGACATTTCCTTATCTGATGTTGTCAGCGGATTTGTTACTACTTCAGGCGGGGTAGTTTCCGCTACCAGATCAATTTTTGGTAATGTGGCTACTCTTTTTAGCATTCTCATCTTAGCTATTTATATGTCAATTGATTGGGAAAATATTAAAAAAGGATTTATTACTCTTTTTCCGGAAACAACAAGATACAAGCTTACAAAAATGTTTGCTGAAATAGAGGATAATGTCGGGATCTGGCTAAGAGGTCAGCTTATTTTGATGCTTTTGATCGGAGTAATGAGTTATGTGGCAGTAGTTTTGATAGATGTAGAATTTCCTTTGGCTCTTGGTATTATCGCCGGTCTTTTGGAAATAGTACCTATGCTTGGACCCGTTATTTCGGCTGTGGTAGCAGCCTTGGTGGCAGTAATAGAATCTCCGGTTAAGGCACTTCTTGTGATCTTTGCTTTTACCATCATCCAGCAACTTGAAGGTAATATAATTGTACCGAAAGTTATGCAGAGAGTATCCGGTTTTAGTCCGATTATAATTTTGATCGCGCTACTTGTCGGATCTAATTTGTTTGGAATTATAGGGGCGGTAATTGCTGTCCCGGTTTTGATGGTCGGTGCAATAATAATTAAAAATATTCTCGAATAATATATACAGAAAGAGAAAAGATTATAAGCCAGATTCTGTATCCTCCGTAGCTTTCGCGTAGGAGGGTGCAAATCATCTATCTATGCTCCATCTTCGTACCGTATGATAAGTCATTTGCCAAGTAGTGCTATGACGGTACATTCGTGGATTGCTGCGGGTGGGATTGTCCGTTTCAGCCTTTGCCATGCCCTAAAGTTTAGGTAAAGGACCGTTTCTGTTACTCTCAAAACATGTCAATTCATGTTTTGTCTATCAGGTTTTCACCTTTTAACACCATCGCTTTCTTTTTAAAGATTGCGTCGAGGATTACCCCTCGTCCCCTTACTTGCGCAGTCTGGACTTTCCTCCCCACACATTACTGTGTAGGGCGATCTGCCATCTTCCCTATTTCTGTGGCGTTATTGTACAACAAATATTGTGATTATGCTAATATACATTAATGGAAAACGACAAACAGGACAGCCAGGTTAAAACACCCATTATAAGAAACCTATTGTTTATAGTTTTAATCTTATTAGTTATATTTGTTTTTACGCTTTTTATTATTTACAAAAATACCATTGTTAAAACTAACGGTATGGGTAAAAATATTGAATTTGAGATACAATCCGGTCAAAGTTTGAACGAAATATCATACAATCTAAAACAACTCGGCGTGATCAGATCTACTATAATTTTCAAAACCTATCTAAAACTTAATAAGATTGATACAAATATTCAGGCGGGTAATTATGTTATTCCCGGCGGCATCTCTATTAAAGAGCTGGCAGTAATTTTGCAGCATGGTTTGGATGATACTGCCTTAAGATATATTGAAGGTTGGCGTGTGGAGCAGCTGGCGGCTTTTTTGGAGGATAATTTTTCCAAAGTTAATTATAGTGATTTTGTTGTAAAGGCCAAAAAATCTGAAGGTATACTTTTTCCTGATACTTATTTTTTTAATAAATTTATTGAAACAGACCAGATCATTGATGCTTTAATAGAGAATTTTAATATCAAAACATCAGGACTTTTGACAAAGAAAAATTTACAAAAATTAGATCTGACTAGAGAACAGGTAATCATACTAGCGTCTATTGTGGAGCGTGAGGCAGCAAAAACAGAGGACCGTAAGCTAATTGCGGGTATTTTACTAAAAAGATACCGTGAGGGCATGAAGCTTGACGCTGATGCTACAACTCAATACGCAGTGGCTTTATCAAGATTTTGTAAAGATAAGATGTCAGACGAGTGTATAAGCGGGGAAAATAGAGCTCTTTTGGATGATATCAACTGGTGGCCTCATAATTTGACCAAAGATGAT
>MEUV01000004.1:3309-3588 GCA_001772575.1 candidate division WWE3 bacterium RBG_19FT_COMBO_34_6
TTCAAGTTTTGGTTTAGACTCACTTGAGAGTGTAATAAACTATACCTCTTCCGATTATTATTTTTATCTTACCGATTCGGACGGCATTACCCACTTTGCCAAAACAAATCTCGAGCACGAACAAAATATCGCGAGATATTTAAATTAATTAGATACTTCCCATACATAACTTTAATCTAATTTAGTTTGATATAATTTATTAGTGAAGAAATACATATTATTTATTGTATTGGGAATAATTATTATTGGCGGAGTACTGTTTTTAAATTTTAAAAAGTT
>MEUV01000004.1:3594-15820 GCA_001772575.1 candidate division WWE3 bacterium RBG_19FT_COMBO_34_6
GCAACCGACTGAAATAAATCCTAAACCTAATCCAATAATATCTGATGCCGGTCAGACCATAGAAAGTATAGGAATTGTCAAGGAATGTAAATGGACGATGGGTGAGGAACGCTGTGGCAAATGTTACTGTCTGCAGGATGCACAAAATAATTGCACTATTGTTGAATATTCCGAGGTGGGGGATTTAGGAAGTCTTTTGGATAAAGAGGTATTTTATAACAGCACAACTGATTTTTCTACAACCAGAATGTGCCCCCAATATCTTAAATTAACTAAAGTACAAGATTCTGCAGTAATTCCATATTGCAAGAACTGTCCTTTGTATACTCCTTTTCCACTGGGGTGGTGCGAAAATGGGGAAAAACTTTTTATTAGTAATTTTGTTAATGACCAAAAATGCAAATGCCCCGGCTCAGGTTTTTGCATAGATTAAAAAACCTAGACTACCCCTCAAACAATGCATCTCTAAGGACTTTTTCGGTGAGTTTAATGCCGGTTTGATACAAGATCTCATCTTTAACATAGATCGGGCAGTTGGACATCTTTGATAAGATCAGCCCGTCTATAGGTGAAACATTTATTTTTATATTTTTATTATTACTTTCCACATCCAGATATGTATAAAAATTTTCACCGTCATATTTATAGAATGAAATATTATTTATTTTTATATTTAAACCCATAAAAATTCTATAAACAGTGTTGTGGGTGCTGGGATTGACAAACTCATGACTATTTGAGGATTTTAGATACCTGACCGCTTCTGTTTTTTGTATATCTAAAGGCAGAATTATCTTATCCTGTTTTTGAATCAGGTAGGCAATATAATTATGAGCTTTTGTTTGCTCATTAGGTATCAAGGCAATAAAATCTAATTTTTTTAACATAATCTTTGGCAACATCCGAATTAAACTATATAATGTTACTAATGCCAAAATTAATATCCGACCTATACGCCAAGTCCGAACAACTCAAGGGTAAAAATTTATATTTTGTTTTATTGTTAATATTTATTATCGGGTTACCTTTGGGCATTGTTATAGGAAATTTTACAAATAAATTATTAATTAAAGATGAAACATCAACCACAGACACGAATATAGATAACACTGTACCCGAGGACGGTCATTTTGAGGGCAAAGTAGTTTATGTAGACCCGAAACTTAATCCGAATGATGAGATATCTTATGCATTAGCCGACGATAACGGAAAACAAATAGTATTGTTATCAGCTAAAGACCAGAAGCTTTTGGTGGTTGAGGGATTGCATGTTACCGTGTATGGTACTATGAAAAAGACAAAAGACGGAAAACAGGATGTTTTAATGGTAGAGAAGGTTATTGCCAGAAATAAATAAATATGCAGATAGATTTTAGAGATATCACAAAAGAATATGAGCAGCAAGTAAAAGCATTGGACAATATATCCTTTGGAATTGAACGCGGGGAATTTGTTTTTATTGTTGGGGAGTCAGGTGCAGGTAAAACAACTTTGATCAAACTTCTTATCAAGGAGGAAGAGCCTACAGCAGGACAAATACTTTTTGATGATGTTGATCTAAGCGCTATCTTAAAAGACGATATTTCGCAATTGAGAAGAAGGGTCGGGGTGGTTTTTCAGGATTTTAAACTTCTTGAGTCAAAGGATGTTTTTGAAAATGTAGCGATAGCTTTGGATGTGGTTGATAGTAATGATGACGTGATCAAAAATGTTGTTCCAAATGTTCTAAGTCTTGTTGGTTTAACACACAAAATGCACAGCCCACCGTCTAAGTTGTCAGGTGGGGAAAAACAAAGAGTGTCTATTGCCAGGGCGCTTGCTCATGAGCCGGATGTTTTAATTGCGGATGAGCCTACAGGAATGATCGATCCAAAATCAGCTATGGAGATCATGGAAATTTTGGAAAAAATTAATTCCTTAGGAACAACAGTCGTAATGGCAACACATAATAGGGATATTGTAGATAGTTTCAAAAAAAGAGTTATAAGGTTGGAGAAAGGCAAGATCATATCAGATAAAAAGAAAGGTACTTATGCACAATAAATATATAAAAAACGCATTTAATAATATAAAAAAAGAAAAGTTATTGAGTATTACAAATATTATTGTCATGGGTATAACCTTTTTGCTTCTGGGGGTATTTTTGTCGGTGGTGGTCCTGACCCAAACAGTACTACGAGATTTTGAAAGACAAGCCCAGGTAACTATCTTTTTTAAAGATGAGATACCGGAAAATAAAATTTTGGAAATAGAGACCAAATTAAAATCTGACGAAAGAATTTTTGCTACAAACTATATTTCAAAAGAGGAGGCTTTTAATATTTTTAAAGAATTAAACAAAGATGATCCGGTACTTCTGGAATCAGTGACCTCCAGCATTTTGCCTGCCAGTCTTGAGGTGCAGGCAAAAGATCTTTCCAGTTTACCCAGGCTTGCGGAAGAGTTCAAAGGATTGGACGGAGTGGAAGAGGTTAGATTTTTTGAAGATGTGATCAGTAGATTCAAAAAATTCAGCACCGTCGTTTATTCCATAGGCTTTGTTTTGGTATTTTTATTTTTGGTGATTTCTTATGCCGTGGTTTTATCAACACTTAGAATGACAATTAACTCCAAGGGTGTGGAGCTTGAAATTATAAAACTTGTCGGAGCGCGTAATTCCTATGTAAAAATGCCGCTTATGTATCAGGGATTGTTTTATGGCTTTATTTCGTCTTTAATATCGGGTTTTATTTTATTCGTCATTATTATTGTTCTATCAAAATTAGGTAATTTTCCCGCAAGTTTTGGTGTGGGATTTTTCCCCAATCTATCAATTAGTCACTTTGTCTTTGCAATATTACTTTGGTTAATTTTGATTATATCCGGATGCGTTCTGGGATATTTTGGTAGTTTGTTTGCAGTAAAAAAATATCTTAAATACTAAAAAATTGTGGAAGTCTATGTTTACTCTGCTATGAAAAAAATATTTCTTGGCTTATTTTTAATATCATTGATCCTTCTTTTAACCGGAAATATGGTTTCGGCTCAGGATGAAGAGGAGAAGGTCGATGACTTACAGGATAAAATTGAGGAATATGAGAAAAAGATTGCGAATCTTCAAAAAGAAGCTAATACACTATCAAGGGAAATTGAAAGTTATAACAATCAGATCAGCTTAACTCAGTTAAAAATTCAAAATTCAATAAATAAAATTGCTAAAACAGAAAAAGAGATAAATAAACTAGGTGAGGATATTGATTCTTTGGTTGTAAGAATTGATAAATTAATTGAAAGAATCCAGTATCAGCAAAATGTATTACGTGAAAGAATACGTGAAAGATACAAAACACGGGAGACATCAACTTTTATGATCATTTTCGGCACTACCTCCCTGAATAATCTGGTAAAGAAAGCAGAATATTTGAAGGCAATTGAGGTGCAGGATAATAAGGTTTTGGCGCAAATGCATGAAACCAAGGAAACATTTAACAAGCAAAAAACATTATTTGAAGAGAAAAAGGATAAGGAAGAAAGCCTAAAACAGCAACTTGTTAGTGAAAAAGCCAACCTTGATGCGTATAAACTCCAGCTGGAAAATAAAAAACAGGAACAAAAAAGACTTTTAGAGGTAACTCAAAACAATGAGGTAAAATATCAAAAAATGCTAAGTGACGCTAAAAAAGAGCTGGATCAGATTACCAGTGCCGTGAGTGTACTAAAAAATCAAGGATCAACCGATGTTGAAAAAGGTCAAAAGATAGGTACACAGGGAAATACAGGTTATTCGTTTGGGGATCACCTGCACTTCGGTGTTTATAAATACTCATCTTTTGAGGATATTGACGGCTGGGATTGGTATTACTCAAATTATGTGGACCCGGCAAAGAAATTGAAGAAGAAAACAGTTAATTGGGATGACGGTTGCGGTACTTCTGATAAAAAAACCGTAGGAAGCGGTGATTGGAGCTGGCCGATCGAAGACCCTACTGTATCACAGGGATTTGGGCATACCTGCTGGTCTGATAGATACTACGGAGGTAAGGATCACCCTGCGTATGATATGTACGGCTCGTATGGAGCATCGGTGCACGCTGCAGATGATGGGAAAGCATTCTTTTGTGATAATTGTCTGGGAGATGGGGCAAACGGGGTGTTCATCTTTCATGATGACGATTACATGACCATTTATTGGCATCTGCAATAGCTATTTTTATTGGAAAAATATATCTTTTTAAAATATTTTTATCCCGTATTATATCTTAATGAAATATTTTTTTATTTCATTGTTATGGCTATTTTTTATTAATAAAGAAGCATTTGCACAAAATCATTTTGATTTTACTGCACCAAATTTAGTACCGTTTGACGGATATTTTAAAACATATCCGAAATTTAATTTTGGCGAGGGGGTAAAACCGGAAAGATTTTTAATAAGGCCTTTTGTGGATAAGGGGATTATAAAAATATATAACAGCAAGTCCAATATGTGGGTAGAGAGCGGAGACCTGTGGACGAATATACCGGATTTGTCGGAAGAAATCAGCCTTTATCTTGATCCCGCAAATAATACAAGAATAAGTCTTAGTTTTGAAATAATGGACAAGTATATTAATAAAATTTATATCACTCCAACACGTCCTATTTGGACATACTTTTCGTATAACAGCTATATTGCAAAATTAAATGACAACATTTTAAAGTGATAGAATAATGAAATGAAAAATTTATTAAGGTGGGTACCTGCTGTAGTTGTGATGATCTTTATTTATCTTGTATCAGGGACTTCAGGATCAACAATACAAAGTGCAGGGCTTGGTAATGAGGCACTTCATATTATCGGACATTTTTTTATATTTGTGACACTTTATATTAGTTATTATTTTGCCACTAAAAAATTATTTTTATCACTAATTTTGGCAGTACTTTATGGACTCTTTGATGAATACCACCAAAAATTTATTTATTTGAGATCACCAAGTTTATTTGATATAAAAATAAATACATTCGGAGCAGTATCTGGCCTTATTTTATGTAAATTAAGCCAAAAATTACATCATGAAAAAAGTAATAAGAACACTAACTGAACTTGAAAATTTTGCCGGTTTTGTCGGAAAAAAAATTAATCCCGGGGAAATACTTTGTCTTTATGGAAATCTGGGTTCCGGCAAAACCACCTTTACCAATTATTTGGTAAAAAAGCTAGGTTTTAAGGATAAGGTACAAAGTCCGACCTTTGTGATTGCAAGACGATATCACAAATCGGACGGTAAGATAAAAGTGATTAACCACATTGATCTTTATAGAATTACAAATACAAGTGACATAAATGATCTATCATTAGAGGAGTATTTTGAAGATAAAGAGGCCGTTACCATAATAGAGTGGCCTGAAATGGCGGAAGAGAAATTAAAAAATTATGCTTATAAAAAAGTATATTTTGTTTATCTGAATGAATCATCCAGAGGAATAGAATACGAGGATTAAAATGTACGAGATTCAAATAGATTCCTCCCGGAGGAAATACAATAAAATAAGTTTACTAAAAGATAATAAAATTATAGAGAGTATAGAAGGAGAAATAGATATTGTATCTATCATTCAAGATATTTTGAATAAATATAATTTAAAACCATCCGAAATAGACAAAGTTGTCCCAAATCTTGGACCGGGATCTTATACAGGTTTAAGAGCGGGAGTTACCGTTGCTAATATTTTTAATTGGGTAAATGGAAAAATAACTATAAAAGAGCAGCTGCTTCCCGAATATGGCGCCGAACCCAACATCACCCCTCCAAAGAAATTCCTCGCAAAATAATACGCTATAGGTTGACAATACTGTATATTTAACCTTATAATATCAACAAATCGACAATACGTCTTAATCTAAAGGAGGCTAAACGTGCAAATAATTTATACCGAAGGCTTTCAAGTACCACGAGGGGTAAAAGGTTATTTTATCGGTACCGAAAAAGATGTTGAAGAGCACCCAGTTGTTATAGGTCTGCGACTTAAACCTATTGCTCTCAAACCACCGGATTCGTTAACTCTTTTATTGTGGTATAAAGATCCTTTTAACCATGACGATGATTTCAAACTTTTTGATGTTCACGAAGGGGAGAAGGTTTATGCGATAGTTAAATCTAAATAATAAAAAGGTTTCATAGAAAAGATTATCTAACAAGATATTACCGACTATGAAACCTTATTTTTTTTCAAACTTAATGCCAAAAAGGTGGGGAATTCGGAGTAGCCTGGTTTTTGTTCCGGGATTTCAATTAAATTTTCAACAAATAAATTATTCTTTTTAAACAGCTCAAAATAAAAATTTAACGGCCTATGGTAAAAATACGAGGTTATTTTTTTGCCTTTGTATCTTACCTTTACATCAAGGGGAATTACACCGGCACTCAAGTATCTATCCAGTCTTCTGTATATTAATTTTCTTTTTTTATCTTCCCCCCAACCGCTTTGTCTGGGAATCCTAAAACACGGATGCATCATGAAAATTATAATTTTACCATCCGGTTTTAGAAGTTTTGAAACATTTTTAAATCCCTCCTCAATATTTTTTATATCCTGAATACTAAAAAGAAAAGTTATTCCGTCAAAAAATTTTCCCTGCACTTTGGAATTGTTATTTATATTTTCTATCTTTTCACAAAAAAATATCCCGTTATTTGAGTGTCTGGCAATGGCATTTCTTATCATCTGATCACTTGGATCAAAACCTATGTATTTACCCCCGCTCCGGGTAATATAAGGGGATAAAATACCTTGTCCGCAGCCGGCATCCAAAAATAATTGATCTTTTTGAGGATTCAACAGCTTTAAGATAGTAGGAATAGCATAATCCCGGTGGTATTTATGCCCCTCATCTCCCACCATACTATCGTACCAATTTGTCATTTTATTCCAGTTTGAACTTCCCATATAGGCACATTATACGATAATGTTGTCAATTTTTTTAATTTCTTTGCTTAACACAAATAAATAATATACCATCTATATATGTCCAATCTTTATCAGCCTTCACCGGAAATTTCCCTTGATTCAAGTATTTCAGAAGCTCCTAATATAGGAGCTAATTTTGTAGAGTATGAGCCTACTATACAAACACCCGAGCAAGTGGCTGCGGAGTTAGAGGAAGCTCCCTTTGCTTTGGCAGAATCATTTGGGCAAGAGTTAGCATCAAGACTTTTAAGACCAAATCAAAAAGGAGAGTTAGAAATGATCGTAGACCGGGTAGGTGTAGTGTTTTTACCGGGATCCCGTGCTGTTATATTTTCGCCGGCTGCTACTGCACCTCATATTGAAAAATTTTTAAGGCAGCCAATAACAGACCTATTAAATAAGACAACAGGGGATATGGTTCCTATTTCTTTAATATTAGAAAATACCAAAAGACATATGATGGATGGTGTTGACTGGGATGACAGGGATAAACTTACCATTCACAACTATACAAAAGAACGTGGACATAATGACACCGGACCGACTATTCCTCAAATGAGAGCACTTCTTAAGGCTAGGCTTGTCAAAGAAAGTCCTGATAATGTGCAAACAGTAGATAGTCTAAATGATGCACAGGTTAGTGTTATGTATAATGGTTATTACCCCGGCGGTCCCCAAAGTGGAGAAACCAGAACAGGTGTAAATCTTGTTCAACCTGACGGATCTGAACAAAACGAGGCAAAACCTGAATTTGTAGGAAAGGTAGACGACGGAGTGCTTGGTTCTTTTGAGGAGATGGTTTTACATATAAATAAAGAAGTCAAATTAAAAGCAGGGGCAACACCTCCAGTTGTTAATTTGAACGAAGTTTATATACAACCTCTTGCAGATAAATTAAATGAGTTAATTAAGACTACGATGAAAGAGGGGGATAATGGGAAAATGTACGGTCCTTATTGGATGGTAAATGAAAACAGAGGGAAGGTAATTGGATCGCTTTTGTATAAAAGGATAAATAGTGAGCCGGCAACGGAAAATAGAAATTTAACTCCACTGGTACTTAGTCCTGATGTTGCAATATTTAGAGGAAACCGGGGATCTATAGGTGAAAAATTCGAGGTATTTGTTCTAAAAAAGGACGATAAAGATAATTGGAACGGAACAGTACTGCATGCGAAGTCTTATGATGAGTCTACACACGAAGCTTTAGCTTACAATATTGATGCGTTTATGTCAGAAAAAGCTTAAAGGAAGTATTTAAATTTTGCTGGTATAATAGACTTTATGAAAATTCTTGTTACAGGAGCTGCAGGATTTATCGGGTCAAATTTGAGCGAAAGACTTATTGATGAAGGCCACGAAGTTATCGGAATTGATGCTTTTACCCCATATTATTCAAGAGTATTAAAAGAACTTAATGCTCAGGATATAGAAAAAAAGGGAGTAAAATTGTATGAGTTGGATCTTGTTAAAGATGATATTTCAGGCCTGGTTAAAGATATTGATATTGTTTATCACCTGGCGGCTCAACCGGGTATATCGGATACGTCGCCCTTTGAGGATTATTTAAACAATAATATTATTGCCACCCAGAATTTATTAAAGTCTGTGGAGAAAGTTCCCACATTAAAATTTTTTGTAAATATATCCACCTCTTCAGTTTATGGACTTGACGCTTCAAAGTCAGAGGATGAGGCATGCGAGCCGGCCTCTTATTATGGAGTAACAAAACTGGCGGCGGAACAACTGGTTCTAGCAAAACAAAGGGAAGAGGTTTTCCAGTCATGCTCATTAAGATTATTTTCTGTATATGGGGAACGCGAGAGACCGGATAAACTATACCCAAGAGTTTTTAGAAGCATTTTCACTGATTATAAATTTCCGTATTTTGAGGGAAGCGAATATCATATCCGGAGCTATACATATGTGGGTGATGTAATTGATGCATTTATTCTGGTTTTAAATAATTTGGAAAAATCCAATGGAAAAATTTTTAATATCGGTTTGGATAACTCTATTACAACCGGAAATGCTTTAAAAATAATTGAAAAAGTAATGGGAAAACCTGTAAAATATGAACGTAAGCCAAGAAGAACCGGCGATCAGGAAAAGACTGTGGCAAATATCGCCAAGGCAAGGGAAGTTTTGGGTTACGAGCCTAAAACCGCTCCTGCCGAAGGTTTTAAAAGATACGGAGAGTGGTATCAGCATAAAATTTTGCCCTTAATAAAAGATGGAAAACTCTAAACAAAAACTTATCTCAATAGTAATACCCTGCTACAACGAAGAAAAAAATATTGATAGGACTTTTGATGCTCTAATAGAGCTTTCACACGATCATAAATATAATTTTGAGTTCATTGCGGTTAACGACGGCAGCAAGGATACCACGTGGGAGGTAATTACCCGATATGCCAAAAAACATGACCGGATTATTGGCGTAAACATGATGACTAACTACGGATTAACCCAGGCATATATGGCAGGGTTTAAACATTCAAAAGGTGATTTTGTTATAACTATGGCGGCTGATCTTGAAATACCGGTTGGTAATCTTAATAAAGTAATAGATTATTTGGATGAGGGTTATGATTTTGTAAATACCAATAGGATTGGGAGATGGGGTAAGGACCGGGCGGTAAAAAGCGGTATAGCCAATAAAATAATCAGCAAAGTTTCACACGTGACCATGAAAGACAGAGGGTCGGGTATGAAAGGATTTAGAAGAATTATCATTGATAATCTTAAGATGTATGGGGAGATGCATAGATTTATTCCTGATTACCTTACTTTATTCGGAGCAAAAATGATTGAATTTGATGTGGAGTTTAGGGACCGGGATTTTGGAAAATCAGCATACAGCAAGCAAAAACGTACCATAAAGGTCATTTTGGATATCATGACCTTGGCATTTATGCTTTATTTCTCCAAAAAGCCGTTCTATGCTATGCCGGGAAGACTTTTTGGCTTTACCGGGGCTGTAATTGCCGGAGTTGGCGGTATTTTCCTATCATATTTATTTGTACTTAAGCTTTTGGGCTATAGCATTGGTAGTAGGCCGCTTTTTATAGTTGCCATATTAATGTTTGTCATGGGAATTCAATCGGTAATGATGGGTATGTTGGGGGAATTGATGATGAGAACTTACTTTGAGGGAAGCAAAAAAGATACCTTTTTAATAAGAGAAGTTATTTAAAGATTATTCAGTTATATTTCAGATTGAAAGGATAGCCTTTATAGATATGAAGCAATCTGTATCTAAAATAATAAAAAAATTTAGCAAATTAAAACTACCTGTAAAAATTATTTTATTAATAATTATTATATTATTGGGCTGGTTTACTTATTCAAAATTTATCAAATCAAAACCTACTCAAACACAATACCAAACAGCTTTGGTTCAAAGAGGGACCCTGGTTTCTACCGTTACTGCATCTGGACAAGTTTCTTCCGCCAACAATACACCTATTGTTACCCAGGTTACAGGTAAAATAACAAAACTTTATGTAAAAAACGGGGACCAAGTTAAGGTTGGAGCTCCTATTGCTAAGTTAGAGTTAGATCAAAGCTCCCAGCAAAAGTATTATCAGCAGCTATCTTCTTACACCGGTGCCAAAAATTCTTTGGAGTCAGCAAAAGCAAATAAAGATTCCTTAAAGAGTGATGTAGTTGTGGCTAATGATAATTTTGTGAAAAATGCATTAAATAAAGGAAAAGATGAGGATAATGTTACATATATTCAATTAAAAGCTGCCAAAGATCTTGCAGAGCAAAAATACAATAATCAGGATCAGGTGATTTACCAAGCTCAGATGTCCTATAGTAGCGCATCGATGGCTTTGCAAAACTACTCACCGACTATTTATGCCCCTATTTCAGGTGTCATAACCGGTCTATCTCAACAAGAAGGTTCTGTTATTCCTGCACAGGCTGTTTCGAGTTCAACTCAGACTCTTTCTCAGAATATAGCCAACATTACAACTTCTAACTATCCTATTGTTTCTGTAGCTATGACGGAAATTGATATCCCAAAAGTACAGGTTGGAGCAAAGGCTACTTTAACATTTGATGCTTATCCGGATAAAACTTATACCGGAAAGGTATTTTGCATTAACACGACAGGTTTGGTTAGCTCCGGAGTCACCAGCTATCCTGTTACGATCAATCTTGATACCGAAAATCCAGAAATTTATGCCAATATGTCAGCCACAGCTAACATAATTATTGAAACTAAAGATAATGTTTTGTACGTTCCTGTAAGCGCCGTTCAGGATCAAAATGGGCAGTCGGTAGTAAGAGAGTTAAAAGATGATCAGTTAGTATTCATTGCTGTTGTAACAGGCATCTCCTCTGATACTTATACCGAGATTGTATCAGGTGTAAATGAAGGAGACGAGGTTGTTACTTCGGTCATTACACAAACAACCGGCAGCACAAACTCAGGTAGCGCGTCTCCGTTTGGAGTTTTTAGACCCGGCGGTGGCGGAAATGTACGTTTTAGGGATTAAATTTACATATTTTTATGATAACGGTTAAGCATATTTCAAAAATTTATAACAGCGGAGAAGTAAAAACTGTAGCTTTAGATGATGTTTCTTTTGAAATTAATAAGGGTGAATTTGTGGCTATCATGGGCCCATCCGGTGGGGGAAAATCTACCTTGATGCATATATTAGGAGCTTTAGACACTCCTTCTAAAGGAGAATATTTTCTGGATGGAGAAAGAGTAGACAGCCTTTCGGACGACGAGTTGGCTGATATAAGAAATAAAAAAATAGGTTTTATTTTTCAAGCTTTTAATCTTTTACCAAGAACAACTGCCATGAAAAATGTAATGCTCCCGATGGCTTATGCAGGTGTTCCTAAGCATGAGAGGGAAGAAAGAGCTAAACAGTATTTGGAAATGGTGGGTCTTAAAGATAGAATTTATTATCATTCAAATCAACTTTCAGGTGGTCAGCAACAAAGAGTGGCTATTGCAAGAGGAATTTCTATGAAACCAAGTATATTACTTGCCGATGAGCCCACAGGTAATATCGCATCTAACCAGGCTCACGAAATTATGGAGATTTTTCAAAATTTAAATAAAGAAGGTAACACCATCGTAATGATTACTCACGAACAAGATATAGCCAAATACGCAAAAAGAATCATTCATCTTAAAGACGGAAAGATTTTTGAAGATAAAAAGAATGGAAATTTAAAGAGGACTAAACAGGCAATGAATGGAGAGAACAACTAAATATATGGATTTTCTAGAATTAATTACAGAAGCGCTAAGCTCTTTAACTTTAAA
>MEUV01000004.1:15846-16142 GCA_001772575.1 candidate division WWE3 bacterium RBG_19FT_COMBO_34_6
GCACTTATCTCTTTGGGACAGGCTAGTCAAAAATCAGTGGAAACTCAAATCCAATCTTTGGGATCAAATTTACTTACCATAATGCCCGGATCTCAAAACAATGGGCAGGTTAGAGGTGCCATTGGTAGCGCGCAAACATTAACCTACGAGGATGCTAAGGCAATTGAGGCTGCTATTCCAACAGAGTTAAATACTATAAAAAGTGTTTCGGCAGAATTTTCAAGAAGAGGTCAGGTTATTACCGGTAAAAATAATACTAATACACAGATAATGGGTGTTACACCGGCTTATTCAGA
>MEUV01000004.1:16159-17802 GCA_001772575.1 candidate division WWE3 bacterium RBG_19FT_COMBO_34_6
TATGGAAATTTTATAACACAAAAGGATGTTGATGGTTTAACAAAAGTAGCTGTACTTGGTCCCACTGTTACCACAGATTTATTTGGAGAGGGGACAAATCCTGTTGGTAAAACAATCCGTGTTAACGGGCAGGTTTTTAGGATTATAGGTGAGACAATTTCCAAAGGAGGAAGCGGTTTTCAAAATCCTGATGACATGATTTTTATTCCTTTGACTACAGCTCAAAAACAATTATATGGTGTTGATTATGTGTCCACCATTTCTGTAGAAGCCATAAGCCCCGATGTAATGACGGATGCGCAAAACCAACTAGGTTACTTTCTTTTAGCTAGACATAAATTAAATGATCCTACACAGGCTGATTTTGCTATTATGTCTCAAAGTGATATTTTGGGGGCGGCAAATCAAATCACAGGTACTTTGACTGCTTTACTATCCGGTATAGCCGCTATCTCTTTAATTGTAGGAGGTATTGGAATTATGAATATAATGCTGGTTACAGTTACGGAAAGAACCAGAGAGATTGGATTAAGAAAAGCTTTGGGAGCCAAAAAAAGATCAATCACAACACAATTTTTGATAGAAGCAATTATTTTGACTTTTGCAGGAGGAATTCTTGGAACATTTATAGGGGCTTTGGTGTCGTATATAATTTCAAAATATATTAGTTTACCTTTTACCTTGGCTTGGCATTCTGTGGCATTGGCATTGAGCGTATCCGGCGTTATAGGAATTCTATTTGGCTTGTACCCTGCCAGAAAAGGTTCTAATTTGCAGCCGATCGAAGCTTTGAGATACGAGTAAAAATTTGTATTAAATTTATTTAATTAATAGGAAAGATTTTATGAATTCAAAATCTTTAATAATAACAATTTTAGTAGCATTACTTGTCGGAGGGGTTGGATTTTTTGGGGGAGTAAAATATCAACAGTCAAAAGAGCCAAAATTTGTAGGCCAAATGAGTAGGAATGGAAATTTCAATTCAAACGGTAACAGAACAGGTGACGTTTATCAGAGGAGATTTAATGGTCCTCAAGGACAGGGGATGGTGGTGGGTGAAATAATTAGCTCTGACGCCAAAAGTATTACGGTAAAATTGCCTGATGGTAGTAGCAAAATTGTGATTCTCTCTGACACATCTTCGATAAATAAAGCTGTGGAGTGTGTAAGAGATGATCTTATAGTTGGTGAAAATGTAAAGGTTTTTGGAAGTACTAACTCCGATGGTAGTGTAACAGCCCAAAATATTCAGATAAATCCAGCTCAAAACAATAATACTAATTGATTGAGGTTTATGATTTTTTGAAAAATTCTATTGTTTTGGTAAGTCCTTCGTCCACAGAAACTTTGGGTTCCCAATCCAGTATTTGTTTTGCCAAAGATATATCAGGTTTTCGTTTTTGGGGATCGTCTTCAGGAAGATCTTTAAATATAATTTTTGATTTGGAATTGCATAATTTAATAATTTTTTGTGCTAAGTCCAGTACTGTGATTTCATGCGGATTTCCGATATTGACCGGACCGGTAAAATTGTCTTTTTGCATCAACCGATAAATTCCTTCGATTTCGTCGCTAACATAACAAAATGATCGGGTGTGCGAACCGTCTCCGTAAATAGTGATAGGCTCGTTATTTAATGCTTG
>MEUV01000004.1:17873-26895 GCA_001772575.1 candidate division WWE3 bacterium RBG_19FT_COMBO_34_6
CTATATTTATATCAAGGTTATGATTGCGTTTATAGTCAAAAAATAAAGTTTCTGCTACTCTTTTTCCTTCGTCATAACAAGCTCTCGGACCTATGGTATTTACATTGCCACGGTACGATTCAGTTTGCGGGTGCTCCAGGGGATCTCCGTAAATTTCTGAGGTTGATGCCTGTAGTATTTTGGCTTTGTGTTTTTTGGCAAGCCCCAGCATATTTATTACCCCGATAGTGTTGGCTTTTATTGTTCTGACAGGATTATATTGGTAGTGAATAGGGGATGCCGGACAGGCAAGGTTATATATCTCATCTATAAATGCCTCATCAATATATAGCGGTTCTATAATGTCGTGATTTACAAATTTGAAATCAGGATTATCCACAAGGTGTCGGATATTCTCTTTACTGCCGGTGAAAAGATTATCTATACAAATAACTTTATTTTTTTTGGCAAGCAGCAGATCGCAAAGATGGCTACCCAAAAATCCTGCTCCTCCCGTAACAATAATAGTTTTCATTTTATTAGTATATCAAAATTTATTTTTTTAACCATTTAAATACAGCGTCATAACAAATCTCCAGACGGTTATAAAAATTATCATCAGTTATATGTATCCCAACTATAGAACTGTATTCGGATAAAAAATTTTGATGATCAATAAAGAGTTGTTCTAATCTTTCTACTGATTCGTGGTAACCCTTGGCATTATAAAGTTTTAGAAGCAAATCTTTGCTTAAATCAAGACTTATAATAAAGTATTTATATTTGTATTCATTTACAATTTTATATTTATTTTTCCACTCCCGATCTACACTTGCATCGTAAATAAAAGATGCATTTTTATCTAATAGATCTTTTAATCTTAAATCGCGCCTTCTAATATATTCATCCTGATCAAAAACTATTAAATCTTCAGTAATCTCAGTACGTATAGTGTCGTTGTTAAATATTGGTAAATTTAATTTATGACTTAAATAATAAGCTATTGGACTTTTGGAGCTGCCAACCGGGCCTGCAAAGGTAATAAGATGTTTTTTAGGATTAGTCATATAGAAATTATAGATTAAATAATTCTCATTAAGTAATTTTTTGCTGATCGGTGAATTTACCGTCGGTATAGGTAATTTTTAGGCATTCCGCTGTTTTTAACAAAGTCAGCTTATGCTTATTTTTTACAATATCCTCGTATTTCAAACCGGATTGCCTGTTTATGAAAAGACTGATAGGAAACCTGTGGGAAATGATGATCGTGTTGCCGTCTCTTGCCAGGCATTCATCAATACACCTTTTCATTCTTTTAAACACTTCTTCAAGATGTTTGATCTCACCCTCGCCAAGCTGGTCTTCCATAAGGTCATCACGGATAACAACTTCAATACCGAATACCTTTGAGAAAAGTTTTGCACTTTCCATTGTTCTTATATACGGGCTGGTAAAAATATTTTTAATTTCCGGATCTAATGACTTTAGTTTATGAGCAAGTTCCAAAATTTCTTCGATCCCGGTAACAGAAAGACTGATCTGCTGAGTTTCATCAATTTGAGGCCTGGGATGAGGAACCTGAAAATGCCCGTGTCTTACAAAATAAATAGTTTTTATCATAAATATAAAGCTAAAAAACGGCCGGTAAGCTTATTTATGTATTAATAGATAGGCTACGCCCGACCGCTTTTTGTCTCTTTCTTCCGCTGTTTGCTCCGATGCGGAATATATTGTATTTTTCCCAAAAAATAATAATTTGGGATGGGTATTATGTTAAAAATACCTCAATATCATAGATTTGTCCACTTTAAATTTTTTTAATAATAAAAATAAGAAGTAATAATAAAATATAAGAAAAGATCATAGTAGAAATGTAATACCAGTACAAATAATACATTTTGTTAGACCATATTTGCAGAGTTTGTGAGCCGTGAATGATATTTTCAACATTTCCGCCGAATTTTATATTTTGGTTAAAATCATGCAAAGCCTTTAGAAAGGAAAGGATCTGTGGTTCCTCAAAATCAAGAGGTCCTGATAAGGCAAAATTTTGAATCTTGTTTTTGTAAGAAATTGATAGTACAAATGATTTTTTTAACTCATAAAGTTCAACCGTATTTATTTGTGAAATATCAATTTCAATTTTTTTGAACGGTTTTAGGATAAAAAGTTTTCCCTCGTCTTTGTTAAGAACCATAATAAATTTGGAAGCTAGTGTATAAAATAATAAAATCATCATAACCGCGTAAATAGGAGAAGATACAATAATTGCGATGATACCGTAGGTTGTATACAAATAATTAATTGTAATAAAAACAATAAGGAACAGAATGAAAAGTGCTATTTTTAAAGCATTTGAAACTACCGGTAAAAATTTAATCCTTAGAAGCATTTATATTAATTATAGCAGTGAGAAATAAACAAAACACCCCAGCAATGCCGGGGTGCCTTGTCTGCCCAAAAAAGTATATGTAAATTTTTAATTGTTAGTTATTTATATATCTTCCCATCATACCTCTACCATCATAACCCACTCCCATTCCGGGTCCCATTCCACGGCCTTTTCGACTAAAAAATCCTATGTTTAGATCGTCCAGATCCAGATTATTATTTTTAGCCCAAGCTTCTAGCTCTTCTCTATGTTCCTCCTGAATCTTTTGTCTTTCTTCAAATGTCTTTTCTCTCAAATCATCCATGGCGTCCTGATGCTTTTCCATAATTGTCAGAAGCTCATTTTTTTGTGTTTCATTTAATTTTTTAAGTCTAATAAGTTCGGTTAACCTCTCAATAATCTGTTGCCTTCTAGTTTGTCGTATTTCCTGTTGTCTTTCATCTCTATAGTTACCCCAAAAGTTTTGTACTACATCTTTATTTAGGTTAAATTTTTCTATTAACTTTTGTAAAAAAGAAGGGAAAAAACCTTCTCCTTCATCCGCATAAGTTTTTGGGATAAAGTATCCGGATAAACTTATTACGGTAACTAGCAGTGGTACTATTAATAATTTTTTATTCATATTTGTATTTCTTTTAAATTTATAACTTGTGATTAATTTATCAGGTTAAGCTGAAATTAAACTGAAGATTTAAACATTAAAAATTACGGTAATTATCGTGCCTTCATTTATTTTGCTTTGGACCTCAATTGTTCCTTTATTACTTTCCACGATCTGTTTTGCTATCGAAAGGCCAAGGCCAAAACCGTCGCTCACCTTCTTATTTCTGGATGAGTCGGCTTTGTAAAATCTATCAAAGATATGGTCAAGCTCGTCCTTTTTTATACCGATTCCGGTATCTTTCACGGAAAGTTTGACTTGATCACCTTCTTTTACCAGATCAATGTAAATAAAACCATCTTTATTATTAAACTTTATTGCATTGTCCAAAAGGATACTTATCAACTCGTTAATACTTTTTTTATCCGAATATAATTTAGCAGGATTAAGATTAGAAATTATTTGGATATTATTTTTATTTGCTTTCGTCCTAAATTTATTTATCACATCATTTATTATTTTACTTAATTCTAAATCTTCCTTATCATATGTATTTTGAAGGTTTCCATAATGAGCATCTTTTAATAAAGAATTTGCAAGTAGTGACAGAGAATCAATATCGCTGACCGTATCTCTCATTATATTTTTTGCCTCTTCTATATTTAATTCTTTATTTCTAATATTTACTTCAAGATTTGTTTTAATAGCTGTAAGAGGAGTCTTTAACTCGTGCGCGGCATCTGCCACAAAAGCTTTTTGTTTTTCCATAGTCCCTTCGATAGGTTTTAAAGTTAACCCTGCCAAGAAATATCCCAGAATGCCTGAAACTGACAAGATGACAATATTTAAAACAATCAGATTGCTGATGGTTTTTATTCTTATCTCTCTAATCGTTTCCTGGCTAATAAGAGCCTGGAATCTGGGAGGTACATTATCTTGGAATCTTGGCATCATCATTTCCAGCCTATCTTCTATTCTTCTTTCGTGCATTAGAAATGCTCTTTTCAATGTTGATACACTCATTTCATAAAAAATAAAACTAAAAGATAATGTTATAAACATTATAATGGCAAGGTACCAGGCTGTTAATTTTATTCTTGCTGATTTAAACATATTTTATTTGTATTCAATTTTGTAACCATATCCTCTTATGGTTTTGATAAGTTGTTTGGATTTTTTAAAAGGTCTATCAATCTTATTTCTTAAATACCTAATATATACCTCAATGGTATTTGGTAATACATCTGATTCAAAATCCCAGACATTTTGCATAATATTTTCTTTGGTAACAACGTGCCCTTTATTTCTTAACAAATATTCCAAAAGCGTGAATTCTTTTTTGGAAAGATCTATTTTTATTCCATTACGGGAGACCTCGATATTATTTGTATCAAGTACCAGATCATGATAAATATATTTGGTTGGTTTTATCTCTACTGGGCGTCTTCTTAAAGCCATAATTCTTGCCAGCAGTTCTTCAAAATCAAAAGGCTTGGCAAGATAATCATCTGCTCCGCAGTTAAGACCTTTTATCTTATCGCTCGTTTGGGTTTTAGCTGTAAGCATCAAAATAGGTGTATGATTTCCAACTTTTCTCAAATTCTCGCATATTTTTGTTCCATCCATTCCGGGGAGCATTAGATCCAAAATTATAAGATCATATTTTTCGCTGTAGGCCAGATCATATCCATCGTTTCCATCATAGGCGGTATCAACCACAAATGCCTCTTGAATAAGACCTTGTTTTATTGAATCTGCAATCTTTTTCTCATCTTCTATGATAAGTATCTTCATCACCTGCTATTATAACTTTTTTCCTGAAAATAAGCTGAAAAGTGATATAATAGCCAAAACATAGATTATAGAGAAAGGAGATGACCATGAGTATCAGAATTGATCAAATCGTCCATTTTACAAAGAGAGCCAATAGATTTATAAATTTTGACTGTCAAATTATAAAACCCATTCCTGATAAAAAAGGTTTTATGGTGGGAGCTTTCACCATCTCTCCGAATATTTTGATATTATCTGCAGCATTGGATGTCAATATTTTTACCATAAGAGACAAGATTTACTTAACGATAAAAGAGCTTGCCGCTAATTTAACTGGTCTTGATGTTAAGGATCTTAGAATTGATGGCAAAAATTCCAGTTTGACTAGGATAGTTGTTATCAGATCTAGATAGAATATAAATAATTTTGTACCCCTGTTTAAAATATTTTTAACAGGGGTTATTTTATTCCTGTAGATCAAGATGTTTCTCATTTTTTAGTAATAGCCTCATGATAAAATCCACATTTTCGTATAGTTTTGGAATAAACTTCACTGTTTCTTTTAGATCTTTGATTTGTTTTTTTATTCCTTTTATATCCTGTTCTATATTTGTAATCCTTCTTTCTATTATTGTTATCCTCATTTCTAATTTGGAGACTTTTATTTCAACATTTAATAATTTAGCCTCTATTCTCGATAATCCAGTTTCTACCCCTGACAGTCTTTTTCTACTTTCTGATATTGTTAGATCAGTCTGTATAGTCCTTTTATCAATATCATTAACTACTCTTGTTAGACTGCTCAGGCTATTTGTAATTGTATCTTTGATATTTTCAAGCATGAATAATTTAACCTAGCATACTACAATTTGCGTTGCAATATGCTGATATATGAAAAATTCACTAGTCTTGTTGATATAATAAAAATAGTATTTTTAAGAAAAAAATGGACAAATTTAAACAATCAATATCAAAGTTTCATTTTTTAAATATGCAGGGGGTACAACGATGCCGCTAAAAAACGTAGCTAATAAGATGCGTAACAATATTCCCAAAATCAGACCGCTTACATTATTAAAAATCGTTATCCTTTTATTTGTCTTTTTTATAGCCGCGTATCAAAGGCTTAAACTATTTGGTGATGTAGGCAAAGATATATATGCTTACGAAAAAGCAATCCAAGATCTATTTAGAGGTGTAAATCCGTACGAATGGACATTATCCTCATTTTCTAATCCTGATGATCCGGGAAACCATGGGTTTTCTTATTTTCCTTTACTTTTGTATGTAAATGGTTTTTTGTACGTGATCGCGCTTAAGTTTAATCTTACTTTTCAATATTTGTGGAAGGTACCGGTAATACTCGCCGATTTGGGTGTTGGTTTTATTCTTATTAATCACTTTCGATTAAAACGATTCCTCCCCTTAATTTTCAGCCTTATTTTATGGTTTTTTAATCCATACTTTTTTTTAAAATCCAATTACGTCTACTTTGACCCATTGACAATATTTTTTATGCTACTGGCGCTTTATTATTTGGAAAAAGACGACATATTATCAGGATCGCTGTATGCAATAGCCGTAGGCTTTAAGACATTCCCAATTATTTTACTGCCTTTATTTTTTTTAAAAGCAAAAAATAAGTTGAGTATGTTTTTTTCTATGATTATTGTCGGGTTAGCTATGAGCCTTCCCTTTATAACAAATCCTACTGATTTTTTAATTTATTTAAAAGGTACCCTTTTTGTTCATCAAGAAAGATTTATTCAAGGGAGACCCTTCCTTTTTTATATTAGTTATTTTTACAAAATAGAATTTTTTCAGATAATACCTTTAAAGTGGTACTCTACATTGTCTATTTTTTCAGGTTGGATAGTTTCTACTGTTCTTGTATTAAAAAATAAATTGATTAATAAATATATTATTGCCTCTTTGATATTTATACTTTTTTATCTTTTTACTCCTGTTTTAAACAGGACTTATTTGTTGTGGGCGCTTCCCGTATTTGTTTTAGGTGCCGATAATTTATCAAAAAGGTATCCTTACTATCTACCTCTTACTGTTTTTTGGTTTTTTTATTATTGGTATCTAATACCGTGGAAAGACGGCTTTCATATTTGGAGACCGTAGCTAATTTTTAATTCACTTTTTAACAGGTAAAAAATAATGGAGGAAACCACAAATAAAAAATGATTTCCTCCAAAAAAATTAATCAAAAGGTTTGTGTATATATTTCTGTATCTCTTTTTCGCATCGTTGAATCTCTGCCAGTAGCTTTGCTTTGTCAGACCATCCCAGATTGGAGTAGTGTTCGATAAGTCCAAGATATTCCCTTGCATCCTTAACGATTTTTTTAAACCTCCTAAATATTTTATGTTGTTCCGAAAGATCAGCATCTACAAAGTACATACGGATTGATGAAAGTATCTTGGTCGCATCCGACCAGTTCATTGAAGAAAACTCTACGGTAAGATTTTCATCCAGTTGGTTAAAGTTATTGTTGTCAGACATATAACCATCTCCTTTTTTAGTTTAGTAACTTATAGCATTTATAGTATTTGTTGTCAAATCGGGAAAAAATAAGAATAAATTTTTATTTGTTGTATAAAAAGAAAATATTGGTTGACAATAATATGCGACATTTGTAATTTTTATATCTAAATGAATATTATAAAATTAACTTGAGACGATAATATAAAAACGATAGTATTATCAGTATGAATAAGACTCGTTATTTAATTACGCAAATAAGATCTTTAATATCATCTAACAAGGTTGTCATTCTTATTTTTTTGTTGATATGTTTAGGGTATTTAGTTAATCTTCCAATAGATTATTATAAGAATTTAAAAACCGGAACATTTAGAAGGTTGCTCACCTCTTATGATGTTACCTCTGCGACCTTTCTTCCCTACGAAATAATAACAAAAGGTACTTTGTACTTTTCAAAAGAGACCGTTGAGGGAATGATAAGGGTGGAGGACACGAGTGTACACTCGGTAATTCTTACCGGGGGGAAATATTTTTCTTCATATCCTATTTTATCCGGATTAATAGCAATTCCGATATATTTAATACCCATATTATTAAAAAAATCCCGGAATTAACTTATTTAGAAAATTTACTTAAAATATTGGTTTTGGGTAGAGTGGCAGCATCTTTTTATACTGCAATCTCCGTCACAATTTTTTATTTGATCTTAAGAGAAATAGATGAGCTTAAAAAATTTAGATCCGATAGATGGATATACTTATTTATCTTTTTTTATGCATTTGGTACCAATATATATTCAATTGCAAGCAGATCTTTGTGGCAGCATACATCATCATTACTTCTAATATCCGTAATTATATTTTTTATGTTAAAAAGTATAAATAATGATAAATATGTTAAGTGGATGGGTTTTTTTGCAGGATTATTATATCTATCAAGACCTTTAAATATTATTTTTATTTTTATATTAAGTGTTTATGTTTTTATTAAATATAAAAAGTATTTTTTACAATATATATTATATGCACTTCCATTTATTATATTTCTAATCGTTTATAATACTTACGCCTGGGGGGAACCTTTCACATCAGAATATGTAGTAAAGGGAAATACCCAATTCTCAACACCAATATTGGAAGGTTTAGCCGGTAACCTTTTTAGTCCTGCCAGAAGCTTTATTTTTATTTCACCCCCTTTAGCCATCAGTTTTTATGGAATGTTTTTGGCTTTAAAGAAAAAGAAAAAAGATAAACTTGATGCTATATCATTTATTTTAGCGATAACTTTTATAATAATATTTTTCGTATATTCCAAATGGTGGTGCTGGTATGGAGCTGATAGATTTGGTTACGGATTTTTTACAGAGTGGGTTCCGTTAGTTTCTATATTCACCTATATAATTATTAAGCCAAAAGGTAATTTTATTAAAATACTTTTTACTTTATCGTTGATCTGGTCGGTACATGCCCAGTTTAATGCTGTCTGGTATAGAAAAAGCCGTTGTGGCCCGGATCATAATTGGAGTTTTTATTGTTTAAAACCACTTATCTTTTCAAAACAGGAATACTAGATGATACGGTTATTTTATGCACTTATAAATATAGACAACCGGCTTATCAAATCTTGGACCAAAAACCTTTTCTTGCGGACCGCAAAGTATGTCGGGTGCTTCACGTCTTTTGGTATCCAGAGAAAATAAAAAGTAATCAGCTCCCTTTGGATTTAATAATATTTCATGTTTTGAGAAATATTTAAATGATTCAAAATTATTTGGAATATATATC
>MEUV01000005.1:0-1792 GCA_001772575.1 candidate division WWE3 bacterium RBG_19FT_COMBO_34_6
TATCCTATTTTGGGCGGAGGATACGGAAGTATTTTTGAACATTTTAGAATTACAAAAATAGCGGTAGATTTTTTTGCACGTGATCCGGCTGCTTTAAATACAAGAGTACCTGCGCATACAATATGGGGAGAAGCATTATCAGAGACCGGTATCATAGGATTCTCATTAATACTGATATTTAGTCTATTTTTGTTGTCCGTTCCTCTTTTCGGTGCTATAAATCTAACCGACAGGAATAATTATTTACCCCTTATGGCAATATTTTCGACATTATCAGGACTATTTGTAGCAGGGATATTTTATTCTTATAATAGTGAATTTTACTGGCTAATACTTTTTATCTTTTTTATTTACTCACTTTCTATAGTTAAGGAAAAGTATAGTTATACCGATATTTTAAAATATTTTGTTAAATCAAATAAATTATATTTAACTTTTCTCATTTTAATTTGTGGACTTTTAATATTTGCAAATCTTGGGGTAAACCATCTAGTACCTTGGGATGAGGCAATTTATGCCAAAATTGCAAAAAATATGCTTCTTTCCAAAGACTACCTAAATATGTATTGGAAATCGGGTATTGTATGGTATGAAAAACCACCCTTCTATTTATGGACAGTAACTTTTTTTATGAAAATATTAGGAGCCAATGCTTTAGCAGCCAGGCTGCCTTCAGCTATTTCCGGCTTTATTACTGTCATACTGGTTTATTTTTTTGCAAAAAAATATTTTTCTAAAATTACAGCCTTTTTATCTGCACTAGCACTGGTTACGGGGGTTCATTTTCTTTACTACTCCAGAGCTGCCATGATAGACATTATGGCAACAGTGTTTATCAGCTCGTCTTTATTTTTTTATTATTACATAAAGAATTCAAAAAGTTATTTTTGGTACTTCTTACCGGGACTTTTAGCCGGATGCGCAGTAATGACTAAGGGTGTTGTCGGTGTTTTACCCCTGTTTATTATTATAATTTACGAAATATATTTATTTATTATCAATAAAAAAACAAGCCGTAAAGATATTTTGGGAATTTTAATTTATTTTATCGGGTTGATAATCGTTGCCGCGCCGTGGCATATTTTCATGTTTCAAAAGTACGGAAGGTTATTTATAGATAAATATATTCTTTATCATGTAATAAGCAGAGCCGCAACAGCGATTGAGGATAAGGGCAGACCTATTTACTGGTATTTTATCGTTTTAAAAGTAAGCATGAGGATTTGGTTCATACCTCTTATTATAGGATTTCCCTATTTTGTATACAGATCATTTAAAAGAGAAACAAAATATGCATTTTTAACAATATGGTCAGTGGCTATACTTGTAATATTTTCTTTGGCGAAATCAAAGCTTGTATGGTACATCATTCCCATATACCCTGCGCTTTGTATAATGTCCGGTCATTTTATAGAACTATTCTATAATTTTTTGTCATACAGATTCAAAATACTGGTTAAATTAAATATAAAATTTTTATTGTATCTGTTTCTTGTTATTTTTTCCCTTGCCTATTTGTTCTTTAATAGAGAATTAATATTTACCGGCGACCTTACCGGTGATGCCGCGGAGCTCTTGATAGAAAAAGATAAGGTATTAGGTACAGAAGATCTTATTTATATAGACAGAGTAGAGCTTCCTATCATATTGTTTTATTCCGACAGCCCGTTTCGGGTGATAGATTTTGACCCTTCTAAAGCCAGGATCCCTCTTATGTTTTATGATAAAAGAATTATTATCTTAGGAAAGGCAGGACGCTTTACAGAAAATATTACGATCTATAACAAGCCTC
>MEUV01000005.1:1843-6182 GCA_001772575.1 candidate division WWE3 bacterium RBG_19FT_COMBO_34_6
ATTTGGAAATAGACAAAGATCGGCTCGAGGAAGTAAACCAAGAAATTGATAAAATCAGTAAATCAAAAAATCAGGATATTATTAAATTAGATCAGCTGACAAAAGAAAAAGTAGTTTTATTATCAAGGATCGAAGTCTTTGAGAAGATTCCTATTTCTGAAAATTAGTATTATTACTGTAATTAAGGCAAGCAGAGAGGAGATAAGTTGTGCCCAGGCAATACCTGTAATAGAGTAAATAGGAGCAAGAATCAGCGAGATGACTAACAGAACCAGTAGTTTACCGGTAGATATATAAGCAAGTAGTTTTGTTTGATTTTCAACAGAAAAGTAATTTTCTAAAAATATATGTATAGCCGTAAAACTTGCTGCAAAAATTAGAAGGTCAAGTACAAGCAATGTGTTATCAAACTTATGTGCAAAGAACCAGGGAATTAAAATCTGCGCTAGTATTATCAGAAGTACTGCAATAAAAAATACACCCATCGAAAGCATAATTGTTTCCAGGTAATCATATTTTTTATTTCCTTTTTTCCTATAAGCATTTCCGGGAAGAAGAACTGTAAAGATCGTGAAGGACACTATAGAAAAAATGCTGGAAATTTTTTCCGCTAAAGAAAAAAATCCTGTATTAGTAAAACCGGTAAATATTTTAGCCATAGAATTATTTATTGCCGGGAATCCTTCGTTGATTGCTTGGGATATACCGGGACTTAAGATCTGCTTAAACGTATAAAAGATATTTGAGAAACTAAATCTAATATTTTTAAAATTTTTAGGAATAGCAAAGTAAAATATCAAACAAGGAGCTAAAGATAAACTAAAAACAGCAAAAAAACCATAAATATTTAGACTTATAATTTTTGTAAATACACATACGGCAAAAACTAATTTTATCAAGGCAGGTATTGTATTAATAAAGATTAAAGCAAAAAAGTTTTGATATCTTTGAAAAATTGAAAATAAGAAGTAATTAAACGAATAAAAAGTTAATCCTAAAAAAAATAATAAAAAATAATTAAAATTGTAAAATCCCAGTAAATATAAAATTAAAAAACTTATCGGAACAGTAGCTGTAAATAGGATAAATTTCATACCCGCAAACTCATTTACAAGATCCTTATCATCCTGAGTAATTGATTTTGTGACAAATACGGCATTAGTACCAAAATCCAGAAGTTTGGAAAAAGAAACAAGGAGGCTAATTAACAATGCATATTTTCCAAAATCTTCAATATTTAAAAATTTTGCAGTAGCCGTTAAGAAGACAAAACCAAATGCCGCGTTTATTACGTTACCTAACCCCAAAAAAGTGATATTTGCAAAAGACTTACGGTACAAACTAACCATGAAAGTATTTTAACATTAAGCTTTTAAACTTCACATCATGTGAGTTAGGACTTAGAATGTAGATATGAGAATAGGAATCGACGCACGTTTTTATGGAAAAGCAGGTCCGGGAAGATATACTAAAAACATAGTTAAGCATCTTGAAAAAGTTGATAATTCAAATGATTATTTTATTTTTCTCAAAAAAGATGGTTTTGAACAGTATAATCCGGAGAATAACAAATTTATAAAAATACTATCCGACTATCCCTGGTATTCATTCGCAGAGCAAACAAAATTTTTATTACTACTACTAAGATACAAACTGGACCTGTTCTATGTGCCACATTTTAACATCCCTGTGCTTTATCCCGGAAGGATCGTTACGGCTATTCCGGATATGACCATGCATACATACAGCACGCAGAGAGGGACCACCTTGCCAATTTGGTATTTTAAAATTAAAAAAATAGTTTATAAATTCGTTTTTTGGCTAGCTGTTGCAAGATCTTTTAAAGTAATAGTTCCGTCTCAAAATGTAATATCTGATTTTTTAAAAAATTTAAAGTTTAAGCAATCTAAGTACGTTCTTGCTTATGAAGGTGTGGATCCTGATTTTTTTACAAAAGAAGAAAATCCCCGAATGATTTTAGATAAATATAAAATTAAAACACCTTTCATATTGAGTGTCGGCTCCATGTATGAACATAAAAATGTGGAAGGATTAATAGAGGCCTATAAAATATTAAAAATTAAACATGGCTATAAAGGTCAGCTTGTTCTTGTAAGTAAAAAGGATAAATTTTCTCAAAGAATATATGAAATGATAAAATCACAAAAATTAGATGAAGATATATTAGTGCTTGCTTACAGATTAAAGGGTGTTTCCTCCGACATTGTGGTAAGTGATAAAGAGATAACGGCTTTGAGACAATGTGCTCAAGTTTATTCCATGGCCGCTTTTAAGGAAGGATTTAGCTTAACAGCCCTAGAGGCGATGGTGTGCGGTCTTCCCGCAGCATTATCTGATATAGATTGTCACCACGAAGTGTACGATGACTCGGTTTTGTATTTTGATCCCTATGATCCTCAAGATATTGCCGACAAGATAAATATTCTTCTGACGGATGAGGATATAAGGAAAATATTAATAGCAAAAGGATATGAACAAATTAAAAAATATGATTGGCTTAACACCGCCAAGATAACTTTATCTGTTTTTATTGAAGCTGTTAAACAAACTAATTAAAGTTGAGGATGTCTTTTCCCAAGTATATTTTTTCGAAAGCTCATAAGCCTTATTTATTTTGTTTTGATCAGTAGGAGAATTTAATGCATTTTTAAGAATATCGGTTATTTTTTCTAAATTTTGCGGATCAACATAAATCTGTGTATCCTCCCCGATTTCTTTAAATGAAGGAATATCAGATACTATTGAAGGTAGCTGACACGCCATTGCTTCAAGAAGAGGTATACCGAATCCTTCCTCCAGAGACAAGCTTATAAAATATTTTGCTCCTGATAATAAGACCGGCAGATCATCATCAGTAACCCTTCCTACAAATTTTACATTTTTTTCCACCCCGTACCTTTTTGGTGATTCAAGGCTTTCTTGATATAACCACCCTAACTTACCGCAGATAAGAAGTCCTATGTTATCATTTTCTATTACTACTTTAGAAAAAGCATTTACCATAATGGGAATATTTTTTCTTGGTTGTATTGTGGAAACAAAAATCAGGTATTTTTTATAATCTATTTCATACTTTCTTTTTATTTCATCTACCTCTTCTTGCGATCTTTTAAAAAATTTATCACTAACCCCTTCGTTTATTATTATTATTTTTTTTGAGTTAAAAAGAAAAAATTTGTTATTAATAAGCGCATTTTTTGTAGCAGTAGAAGGCACAACGATTATTTTTGAAAATCTAAGTACCCACCACAGAATTATCGGATGCAGGAGGTATTTAAATGAATTTTTTTCATATTGTTTATTCACTTTATATTCCAGACCGTGGATCATCGAGATCATTCTAGTTTTAGGATGTTGGATGACCGGTATTGTATGTGTTGCACCAAAAAAGATAGCAACCGGATGAAGTAATAATTCCCATAAAAGACCCCACTGTGTCCAGGAAAACCTGCCATCCAATACCTTATATGAGAAATTAGGATTTTTATAGGTAAGCTCCTCCCAAAATTTTTTGGACGGCTCACTGTTGAAATACACAATATATTTATTTTCTTTATCAGTTAAAGCAATATTTTTAAAAACATTAAAAGTGTAAACTTCCGGTCCGGCAAATTTATCAATTGTAAGCATTTGCCCATTAAGTCCTATAATCATAATCTTATTTTAGCAAAGATATTTGTTTGTTGTCTTAATATTGCTTAGAATCATATTATGAAGATAGCATTGGTTTGTGATGATTTGATCTATCATGGAGGACACGAGAATGTAGTACTGGAACTTTGCAGGATCTTTCCCGATACCCCTTTGTATACAACTTATATTTCAAAAGATTGGAAAAAAATATGTGATAAAAATAATATAAGTGTACATACATCATTTTTACAAAAATTTCCTTTTGTAGAAAAGTTAAACAGATACTTTGCACCGTTTTTATTGCATATCCTGGCAGTTGAGAGTTTTGATTTTGATGAATATGATTTGGTGATTTCAATTTCTTCAAGATTTGCTCATGGTGTTATTACCAAACCAAAGACTATAAATATCTGCTTTATGAGTACCGTTGGTCGTATGTTTTGGGAAACAGGCGATTATTTCAAATTTGAGAGATCCGGTATATTTAAAATTTTTAAAAATATCTCCCGTTTATTTTTGGCCTTACCCTTATCTTATATAAGAGTGTGGGATAAGGTAGCTTCAAACAGAGTTGATTTTTTTGCTGCCAATTCAATAACAACTCAGAGAAGAATAAAAAAATATTACGGAAGAGATTCCGAAATAATCCACCCTTTTATTGATTTTGAAAAAATAAGAAAAGTTG
>MEUV01000005.1:6200-8014 GCA_001772575.1 candidate division WWE3 bacterium RBG_19FT_COMBO_34_6
ACAAGATTAGCACCATGGAAGAGAGTCGATCTTGCAATTTCGGCTTGTAAAAATTTAAATAAAAAATTAATAATAATCGGGGAAGGCCCCGACAAAAACCGTCTTTTAGAAGCAGCAAATAAAGATAAAAATATTATATTTTGCGGGTATGTTAGTTTTGAGCAAAAAATAAAATATTTATGTGGATGTAATGCTTTAATTAATACTCAAAAAGAAGATTTCGGTATTACACCTCTTGAGGCAATGGCGTGTGGAAAACCGGTGATCGCTTATGGATACGGGGGAGTATTGGAGACAGTAATAAAAGAGAAAACAGGCGAATTTTTTTATATTCAGAATACCGAATCATTGGAAGAAATTCTGAAGAAGTTTGATCATAATAAATATAATAAAGATTGTATAATAAGGGCGAAAGAATTTGATAAGGTGAATTTTGAAAACAAAATCAAAAATTTTATACAAAAGTGCAGTAATGCTTACCAAAAATAGATAGTGTATACTTGAATTTAACGTTTATGCTTTATGATACTGGCAAAAGAATATTGGATATTATCGGGTCATTTATTGGCATTATATTATTTTCCCCTCTTATTATTTTTTCTGCAATATGGATACGAATCGTTTCTCCTAAGGGGCCTGTTTTTGCTGACATACCTCCAAGATCGGGAAAAAACGGTAAGGAATTTAAAATGTACAAATTAAGATCCATGATCCCTAATGCACAAAGATGGCTGGATGATCATCCTGATTGGAAGAAAAAATATATCGAAAATAGTTACAAATTGGATCCTGATCCCAGGCTAATTAAAGGAGCAAAATTTTTAAGAAAATCAAGTATTGATGAGATGCCACAGGTTTTTAATATATTAAAAGGTGAGATGAGCATTGTCGGTCCCAGGGCGTATTTTCCATTTGAGTTAAAAGAACAAGCACAGAGACATCCGGAAACTATCAAATTTATAAACGAAGTTATTAAAATAAAGCCAGGCCTCACAGGACCCTGGCAAGTGGGTGGTAGATCAAATATTGGTTTTGAGAAAAGAATAGAAATGGACGCAAATTATGCCAAAAGAAGATCACTTCTTTATGATATTTCCATAATAATCAAAACACCCTTTGCGGTTTTATCTCAGAAAGGTTCTTTATAGTGAAAAATAAAAATTTAAAATTGAATCCAACAGATTTAAATTATAATAATTTGCAAAAGTTTGATAAAATGGGAAAGCTTAAAAATGAAAATATGCAAAAAGATAACTTTAATATAAATAATAAGGGACCTGCCAAAAAGGAATTACTTAAGGGATTCGGAATTATGGGAGTTGTTATAATCTCAATTCTTAGCGTTCTGCTTCTTATAATGTACATTTTTATTATTAATCCCGGCTTCTCTCTATTTTCCAGCGCAAAAATATTAAAAGATGACCTTAGTAATATTTCAACCCAACTGGGTAATAGAGATCTGGTCGAATTAGAGAAGGCTATGCAAAAGACCGAGAAAGATCTAACGGATTTACGTTCAATAAGAGAGCAAAAATTTGGTTGGTTAAGGAATTTAAAACTATTTAAAATAAATGAGTTCTATTCGGATTCCGACAGATTTATAAACGCAGGTTTTCTTTCCATTGATGCACTTAGAGAGACATCCAGAATTGTCACACCTTTTTCTGATGCTGCAGGTTTAAGAGTATCGGAGGAGCAGGTGCTTGTACAAGAGGAAGGACTTATGGAGGCTTTTCAAACCTGGGTATCCCTTATGCCCCAAGTTTCTGACCAAATGGATGGAGTTTTGGAAATTCTAACAAAGATAGGGGAAG
>MEUV01000005.1:8029-8247 GCA_001772575.1 candidate division WWE3 bacterium RBG_19FT_COMBO_34_6
GGGTATAAAAATAAGATACAATGTGGAATTTGCCAAAAATACTTTGATAAAAACAAGAGATTATGGACCTGATATCAAAGAAGCTCTTAAAATCATCCCTGAACTTCTCGGTGTTGGTAGCCTATTACCAAAGAGGTATATGGTTATTATGCAAAATGATAAAGAAATAAGACCTACCGGCGGTTTCTGGACAAACTACGCTACTTTTAAGATACAGG
>MEUV01000005.1:8360-11559 GCA_001772575.1 candidate division WWE3 bacterium RBG_19FT_COMBO_34_6
ATGCCAGGGATACGAATAGTTCCCCTGATCTTCCTACCTCTATTGACCAATTTATGTTCTTTTATAATATGGCCATGAAACAAGCACCGTTAGAAATTAAACCCGTTGACGGTATCATTACCATCGATACAGCTGTTATAGAAGAATTGATGGAGGTGACAGGACCGGTTACTCTTGACGGGGTTACTTATACTTCAGATAACGTAGTGTTGGAACTTGAAAGGATCGCATCTCTAGCCATGGCGGAACAAAGAAATAGGAAAGGAGTTTTGGGTAATCTTATGGAGGCAATGCTTATAAATGTTTTTGAATCAAAAACTGATGTCTGGAGCAAAATCATAGATAAAGCTGTGAATCTTGGTATTAGGAAGCATATACAGGGATATTCTTTTACCCCTCAAGCTCAGGTATTGCTGGAGAAATATAATCTCGCAGGAAGGATAAAAGACCCGGTGGAAGGAGATTATGCTTATGCCGTATCTACAAATTTAGGCGGTGATAAAACAAATTGGTTTACTCACAAAAAGGTTACCCATACACTTGAGAAAGAGGGAGAAAGATATGTTAGAACAACAAAGCTTTCTTATACATATGAAAATCCATCCGGAGATTACGCCCCCTTTGTTAAAAGATTTAGAGATTGGGTAAGGTTGTATGTTCCAAAAGGATCCGAACTTATAAATATTCAGGGAAGTGATGATGAGACAGGTACAGGAGAAGAAAGAAATAAAACCTATTTTTCTGCTTATGTTGAACTTGGTCCGGGAGAATCAAAAGAACTAATTTATAAATATTATCTTCCGGAAAATATAATTAAAGATAATCAATATAACTTAACTATACAAAAACAAGGCGGAATTGATAACGAAGAACATCAGATCATTGTCAACGGAAAAACAAGTACGCTGGATCTAAAAACTGATCAGCAATTTTCAACAAAACTGTAAATTGTTACTATGCATACTAGAAATATCCGTGCTCTTGTTCTTAAAAATATTAAATATAAGGATAATGATAAGATTTATACCCTTTTTGCAAGAGATGAAGGCAAAATTTCTGTTATTGGCAAAGGGGTGTCTAAAATTACTTCCAAAAGAGCAGGATCTCTCGACTCACTAAACGAAGTGCAGGCGCAAATAAGTGATCACATAAGCGGGCAATATTACCTAAATGAGGTGAAAGTAATAAATAGTTTTAGGCATATAAAATCAAATTACAAAATTTTAGCAAACGCATTATATACAGCTGAGCTGATAAATAAACTTATTTTAGAGGATAGCAATGTTAAACATATTTATGATCTTATGATCGCTTTTTATAAAAGGATGGACCGGGAAAGCTATAAAGCTGATGGGGTATTTACTAACAAATTTGAATTAAAACTTATGCAGCTCCTCGGATACGAGCCACCCAAAAATGTTGTTCTTGCGTGGAAAAATAGTATTAAGGATAAAAGATTTGATAAAGCTGACAATATAGTTAAGAGATTTGTTAAAGATATAATAGGAGAAAGAATAAAAAGCTTGGAGTTATAGCAAAGAAGATTGTATACTAGGTAAATATGGCAGATGATCTACAGCAGAAAATAATTAGTTTATGCAAAAGAAGAGGTTTTGTTTATCCTTCCAGTGAAATATACGGTGGTTTTCAAGCAACCTATGACTATGGCCCATTAGGCGCTCAACTTTTGAAAAATATAAAAGATTTGTGGTGGAGTTTTTTTGTGACTAAAAAATCTGATGTATTTGGTTTGGACGGCGCTATTTTTTGTCATCCTAAAACTTGGGAAGCCAGCGGGCATATAAGTTCTTTTAATGATCCTTTGGTGGAAGACAAAAAAACCCATGTTAGATACAGAGCAGATCATCTAATAGCTGAAAATTTGAATATTGATGTTTCAAAACTATCGTTTGAACAAATGTCTGATTTGATAAAAAAGCACGATATAAAAAGTCCTCAAGGAAATGAGCTTACCGATCTAAAATCATTTAACTTATTGGTACAGGCAGAGCTTGGCAGCACCGAGGAAACAAAGCAAAAAGTCTATATGAGAGGAGAGACATGCCAAATAATATTTTTGCAGTATTTGAATATCCTCTCATCTATGAGAGCTAAAATTCCGTTTGGAGTAGCACAGGTTGGTAAAGCATTCAGAAACGAGGTTACCACCAAAGATTTTATTTACCGGACACGTGAATTTACACAGATGGAGCTTGAATATTTTGTTAATCCGAAAGAAGGGGAAAAATGGTACGAATATTGGCAGGGGCAGATGTTGCTTTGGGCGTCAGAGTACCTGGGTCTACCAAAAGATAGCTTCAGGTTCAGACCGATTCCGGATGAAGAGAAATCATTTTATGCTAAAATCCAAAAAGATTTTGAATTTAAATCAGCCAGCGGGAAGTGGTTCGAACTATCTCCACTTAATCACCGGGGTGATTGGGATTTGAGCACCCATCAAAAATTTTCCGGAGCAAATTTTGTTTATAAAGATCCTTATACCAACGAGGAATTTATACCAAATGTAATCGAAATATCTATGGGACTTGATAGAATTTTTTATTCTATTTTGGATAATGCATACACCGAGATGGATGAGCGGATAGTGCTAAAATTAAATAAAAATATTGCACCTTATAAAGCGGCAATTTTTCCACTTTTAAAAAATAAACCGGAATTAGTAAATACAGCAAGAAAAATATTTGATGATCTAATGCAATCAGGTATTAGTGTTGATTGGGATGATAGAGGAAATATTGGTAAAAGATATTTATCCCAAGATGAGATAGGCACACCATCCTGCATAACTATAGACTTTCAAACCTTAGAGGATCATACCGTTACATTAAGGGATAGGGATTCAACTACACAGATTAGAGTAGAAATAAAAGACCTGGAAAATATTTTAAAAAAATAAATCTCCCTCCTCATATTAATAAATAAGCTGTTAAAACAGGATTTAATAGGGATTCTCCTAGTTTCTCCATTGTACTATTTGTTATAACAAAAGAAAAAAACTAAAGAAATATATAGGGTTATTCCAGGAGTAACCCTATTTTATATTATTATATCAATGTTTCGGGTTTTTTTTGTCTTGACTATTGGATACGTTATGGAGGAATATAGATATAGAATGGTGATAAATGGTGAAACTGCCCCTCATCATTTAGCATCAGGAAACAACAAAATGAAAATGTTT
>MEUV01000006.1:0-211 GCA_001772575.1 candidate division WWE3 bacterium RBG_19FT_COMBO_34_6
TTTTACTTCCGTCTCACGTACCTCTTGTTTTCTACCAACCAGTGTATCGTGTTTTGTTACACATAATTTTAGATCAAAACAATTTTTTAAGGCCGTAAGGATAGGCAAAGATTTGTCTGATGTACCAAAAAAAGCTAAATTCATATTAATAAGAGTAATCTGATTGGAGTTTTTTAAATTCCTCTTCATTTATAATTTTACCAACTGATCT
>MEUV01000006.1:220-419 GCA_001772575.1 candidate division WWE3 bacterium RBG_19FT_COMBO_34_6
TAATATTCCGTCGAGATGGTCAATCTCGTGCAGTATTACCCTTGCAAAAAACCCACCCGCGTTTATTTGTTTTTTATTTCCGTCAAGATCGTAGGATGTGATTTTTATTTTTTTTGGTCTTACTACTTTTGCATACTGCTGCGGTACGCTAAGACAAGCCTCCCAATCCGTTTCAGTCTCTTTTGATGTTTTGATTATC
>MEUV01000006.1:465-1597 GCA_001772575.1 candidate division WWE3 bacterium RBG_19FT_COMBO_34_6
CCTCATCATCATAAGTAAATTTTCTAACAGCGCATACTTTTTTTGTAACGCCAAGCTGAGGGGCAGCAAGTCCCGCGCCTTCCGGCTCTTTTGCATTTGCAACTGTGTCAAGTAAGTCCTTCACAAGATTTTTTAAATCCTGATCAAATTTTTCAATCTTTAAGCATTTTACAAATAATCTTTGATCAGGAATAGTAATTATTGGTTTTATAGCCATGCGGATATTATACCAAAAATGTGATATCCCTCTAGTTTAAAGAATACTTTATTGGTAAACTCTGTTTGTTATGCTCAATAAATTACTTGGTATATTTTCACATGACATCGGAATAGATCTTGGAACTGCAAATACCCTTATTTATGTAAAAGGTAAAGGAATAGTTATTAGGGAACCAAGTGTTGTTGCAATACATAAAAAAACCAAAGAAATACTGGCTGTCGGTAATGAGGCAAAAAAGATGCTGGGAAAAACTCCTCAGCTTATTCAGGCTATCAGACCTTTAAGGGATGGTGTGATCTCTGATTTTTATGCAACCGAAAAAATGATCTCGTATTTTATAAAACTTGTACATCAAACTCCATCACGATTTCCAAAAATACCTCGTCCCAGAGCAGTTATCGGGGTACCGTCAGGTGTCACCTCCGTAGAAAGAAAAGCCGTTATGGACGCAACCAAAAACGCAGGTGCCAGAGAAGTATTTCTAATTGATGAACCGATGGCTGCGGCGATCGGTTCCGACCTTTGTGTTGATGAACCAAGAGGTATAATGATCGCTGATATGGGAGGTGGAACTTCAGAGATTGCTGTTATTTCTTTGGGAGGTCTTGTAGTGAATAAATCATTAAGAATAGCAGGGGACGAGATGGATGAGGCAATAGTAAACTATGCCAGAGATGTACACAATTTGCTTTTGGGAGAAAAAACAGCCGAAGAAATAAAATGTCAGATCGGGAATGCAGTTGAATTTGAAAAAGAAAAAGATTTTTTAGGAGTGTTAAGAGGTAGGGATTTAAAAACAGGGCTACCAAGATCAATTGAGGTTAGCCCGGGAGAGATAAGAGAAGCTTTAAAAAAACCGATTTACGAAATAATTAATGGTATAAAGGATGCTATCGAGGATACTCCTGCAGA
>MEUV01000006.1:1607-5387 GCA_001772575.1 candidate division WWE3 bacterium RBG_19FT_COMBO_34_6
AGGCACAGCGCTTTTAAAAGGATTAGACAAATTGATGTCTTATGAACTTAGAGTTCCTGTTAGAGTATCAAAAGATCCTTTAACCTGCGTGGTGAGAGGATGCGGTAAATTATTGGACGACCTGCCTTTGCTTGAAAAAGTAAGGATAAAATAATTTGTGAGAATATTATTTATAACCATTTGCATACTTATTTTGGGACTTCTGGATTTACTAAATCCAATAAGGTCCGTATTCCAAAAATTTTCTTCTCCGATACAATTTGGTCTGAGAAAAAGTGCTATTGAGACAAAGGATACATTTAAACTTTTTTATAATATTAATAAGATCAGGAAGGATAATCTTGAATTACTCGATAAAAATAACGAGTTGATGTCAATTATTATTGATTTAAAACATGCCGATGAAGAGAATGAACTTCTAAAAAATCAATTGCAGTTAAAAGGTGATAAGGAATATGATAAGAAACTTCTTATTGCCTCGGTTATGGGAAATCCCATGGATCTAAGCGGAACATCTATTATGATTGATAAAGGTGAAAGACATGGTATTACTTTGGGATCAAATGTTATATTAGGAGGAAATATTGTAGGTATTGTTAGGGAGGTTACATCAGAAAGAAGCAAAGTTGAACTTATCACCTCGCCAAATTTATCTATCACAGTAAGAAAATTAGGCAGTTCTACCGAAGGTCTGGCTGTAGGGGATCTTGGAACATCCGTAAAGGTTACACGATTACTTCCGGGAGAAGCGGTATCCAAAGATGATGTTTTTATTACTTCAGGAAAAGACGGCATTTTTTTGCCTGATTTGACAGTAGGAGTTGTTGAAGATTTTTCTTTTGAATCAGCGGAACCTTTGAAAACAGCATATCTTAAAACGATAATTGATCTGCCAAATTTATATAAAGTTTTTATTATTTTAGAAAAATGAAAAAAATATTTTTAGTACTTATCGTTAGTTTAATCCTGGTATTCATAGAAAATTCTTTTTCTTATGAATTTTTGGGAAGGATGCTAAATCCGTCTTTAATATTGGCCTTATCTTTTGCTTTTGTTCTTACCGGGGATGATAAATTAGCATTGTTTACAGGACTATTTGGCGGTATATTCACTGATTTTATTGGAACCTGGGTAATTGGCTCATCATCAACTTTTTTTGTTGTTTCTATATACATATCAATAATATTAAAAACAACAATGTTTAAGGGTAAAGTTTTTCAACTGGTACTTATTACTTTGTGTACATTATTTTACAAATTTATTTTTAATTTAGCTGATTTTAATTTTTCTTTATCATATATACTTGGTGCAGCATTGACTATGCTATGTTCATCAATATTCTTTTATGTTATTTCAAAAATTTCTACTAAGTATTTAAGTACGGAATATAGAATAAAAGCATGAAAGCCAACCTTTTTGACGAAATATCTTTATATACACCTAAGATAAAAAAAAGTTATTTAAAAAAAATTAATCAAAAAAGTCAGAAAGTCGTACTCCAAAAAACAGACACTTATACTTGGAATATCATTATTTTTTTCATCTTACTTATTAGTTTCTATTTTATTTTTATTGGGAGGTCCGTCATGATACAAATTAGTAATCAGGCAGATTATCTAAACTTAGCTAATAAAAACAGAATAAGAGAGTTTACGGTTTTACCGGGAAGGGGTGTAATTTATGATTGTAATAACGAAGTCATTGCACGAAATAAACCATCATTTTCCATAGAACTAAATACATTAATTTGTAAAGATAAAAAAGATTATGGAGGTTGTGAAAAAGTACTTGAAAATATTCAAAAGTATGTCGTTTTAGAAGATTTTGAAAGAATAAAAAATGAGTTATCCAAAAATCAGACTAATATTATGCTGATAACCGGATTACAAAAAGATCATATCTTATCTTTAGAAGCAAATATTAATATATTACCAGGAATATCAATCGAAACTGCGCCTTCACGTGATTATTTATACAATGAATCAATAGCTCATGTGATCGGATATGTTGGTTTTGATAATGAGTATGCCTCAAAAGTTGAGGGAAAATCAGGAATAGAGCAATATTATGATGAGAATCTTTCCGGAGTTTTGGGAACAAAAATTGTTCAAGTTGACTCCAACGGTACTTATTACAAAATTATTTCCTATAAAGATGCGCTTCCTGGTAAAGATATAAAATTATTTTTGGATATAAAGTTACAACAATTGGCTTATGATCTTCTGGTAGAAGAAATTAATAAAAAGGAAGGAACATCCACAGCCGGCGCAGTTGTTGCCTCAGATCCGATGACGGGAGGTATTCTAGCTCTTGCGAGTTTCCCGTCTTTTGATCCGAATAAAATGTCAACAGGAATCAGTAGTAAAGAATTTGAAAACTTAGATACAAATCCCCACCACCCGTTTTTTAATAGATCAATTTCTGCGGTTTATCCCCCCGGGTCAACATTCAAACTTGTCACAGCCTCTGCCGCATTGATGGAAAACGTCACAAATGAATATTTAACAATTTTTGATAATGGATATCTTCAAGTAGGAGGTACTATATTTAGGAACTGGAAACTTGACGGTCACGGTGAAGTAAATTTACTTCGGGCTTTACAGGTTAGTAATGATACATACTTTTATACAATGGGAGGAGGATACGGAAGTGTAAGTGGTCTTGGGATAGATAAAATGTCTGCTTGGGCTCATAAATTTGGTTTTGGTGAAAGGCTTGGAATTGATGTCAAAGGAGAGGAACCCGGTTATATTCCGGACGGTAAATCCCGTGATTGGTACTTAGGTGATGACTACAATACAGCAATCGGTCAGGGTGACATCTTATCAACTCCCTTGCAAATTAATTTTTTAACCGGTTATTTTGCAAACGGGGGATATTTGTATAAACCAAGAATTGTAAAAAACATAGATGGGGTAGGGGACACAAAGAGTGTTGTTTTACAAAAAGATCTGATAGATCAAAAATCATATAATTTAATAAGAAAAGGTATTAATCTTGCGGTGAAGCCGGGTGGAACAGCCTACCCATTATTTGATTTTCCTCAAAAACATAATGGTGTAGAATTGGCGGGTAAAACAGGTACAGCAGAATATATCAATGCAGAAGGTAAAAACAGTACCCATGCTTGGTTTACTGCTTTCGGACCTTATTTTCCCGATCTAAAAGATCAGAGAAATGCAGGTAATAATGGAATAAAGCCTATTGTCGTCACTGTTTTTTTGGAGGGTGGTGGTTCCGGATCGGATGATGCAGCTCCTCTGGTTAGAAAAATTTTGGATTTTTGGTTTGAGAAAAGGTAATTGCCCCAAATAAATATTAATTTTATTCAGGGCACTGTTTTGTTTTCTGATGATCAACCATTTTCATTTTCCAACCGGGTAACCTGTAATCATCACCATACGCATCTCTAACATGAATTATTTTACTGGATTTAATTGTTATAACAAATGAATCTGAATATCCCCAGATATAGATCAAACGGAACTCTTTTTCTTCAGATCCTGTAGGAAGGAGATTATTTGGAATAACTGTTCTAATTATATCTTTTTTATATTCAAAAATTAATGCAGTTTCTTTCTCACTTTTTTTTACTACACTTTGGTTAATTTTCATTTCCTTCCTCCCTTCTATTATTTTTAGAGTGCAATATCTTTTTTATTGTTTATTTAGCAGGATAATTTTGGTATGTGCAGCATACCGTCATCTAAGATAAATATGTCAGGAAGCATTTTACCACAAGATAATAAAAATATGATAATTGTGGGATCAAGAAGGATC
>MEUV01000006.1:5397-6472 GCA_001772575.1 candidate division WWE3 bacterium RBG_19FT_COMBO_34_6
AGTAAAAAATTTTATACCTGTTCTTGTAAAGAATAACATTACAATAATAAATGGTATTAGTCACGGAATAGAGACTTTGGTAATAAATACTGCATTAGACGGCGGTGGGAGGGCGGTAGGGATTTTACCGTATGGGTCTGATTTTATAAAAAATGATTATAATCATAATAATATTGAAAAATTTACAAAAAATAAAAATTTTGTTTTAATACTACCCTTTGAAAAAGATCAAAAACCATGTAAGGAAACCTTTTCATTCCGTAATCATCTGATGCTTTCAATGAGTAGAATTATTTTGGTTATAGAAGCAGGGGCGAAAAGTAAAGTGTTTTATCTTGTAGATTCAGCTTTAGATATGGGAAAAGATATATATTGTGTTCCGGGTAATGTTTTTTCTGAAAAGAGTATAGGTACTAATAATATGATCAAAGACGGTGCGAATCTTGTAAATGATATTACGGAGATAATTTCTCAAAAATTTTGACAATGAAATTACTTTACGTGTATTCTTTGATTTGTGAAATTAGTTATCGTGGAATCACCAACTAAAGCAAAGACACTCTCAACGCTATTAGGTAAAGAATATGAAATTAAAGCGTCGATGGGCCATATTAGAGATTTACCAAAAAGCGGACTTGGTGTGGATATTGAAAATAATTTTGAACCTCAATACGAAGTTGCGGATAAATCAAAAAAAATCCTGAAAGATTTACAGAAAAGTTCTGAGGAAGTAAATTCCATAGTACTTGCTACTGATCCCGATAGAGAAGGAGAAGCTATCGCATGGCATTTAAAAGAATTACTTTCTACATCCAAAAAATCCGGTAAAAAGGAGTTCGAAAGAGTAGTATTTCATGAATTAACAAAAGATGCTGTAAAAGAGGCATTCGAAAAGCCGTCAATGATAGACATGAACCTTGTTAATGCTCAGCAGGCAAGGAGGATACTTGACAGGCTGGTAGGATATAAATTATCTCCCTTACTTTGGAAAAAGGTTAGATACGGTCTTTCTGCAGGACGTGTGCAAAGCGTAGCCGTAAGATTAATTGTTGAAAAAGAGCGTGAGAGGAATGAA
>MEUV01000006.1:6487-8449 GCA_001772575.1 candidate division WWE3 bacterium RBG_19FT_COMBO_34_6
GTAATTTTGAAAATACCAAAGAAGAAAAATTTAGTGCCGAGCTTTCAAAAAAAGATAACAAATCTTTAAAAATAGTATCTCAACAACAAGCAGAAAATATTAAAGCAGACCTTGTAAATGATGAATTTAAAATTTTTGAAATAAAAAAGACTCAAAGAGTAAGAAGACCAAACCCACCGTTCAAGACCTCAACCCTGCAGCAGACTGCCTCAAATCTATTTGGAATGCCGGCTAAAAAAACAATGTCTATTGCACAAAAGTTATTTGAAAAAGGTCTTATTACTTATCACAGAACTGATTCGTTTAATCTTTCGGGTGGTTTTGTAAAATTAGCCAGGGAATTTGTAGGTATTACTTTTGGAGAAAAATATTTACCCCCAAAACCAAATTTTTATAAAACTCAATCAAAGACTGCTCAGGAAGCGCACGAGGCTATAAGGCCAACGGACATAAATTATCACCCCGGTAATCTAAAAAATACAGATGAAAAAAAGATATACAGCATTATTTATAAAAGAGTTCTTGAATGCCAAATGGAGAGCGCATTATACGATCAAACTTCAGTAATTATTAAAACAAACAAAAATTATGAGTTTAAAGCCAACGGTTCCATAGTATTATTTGACGGGTGGCTAGCTGTAAGCTCTTATCTAAATTTAAGTGAGGAGCAGGATGGACTAACTATACTACCCGAACTTCATGAGTTGGAGATAGTAAAGTTACTTGATCTTGATTTGACTCAAAAATTTACCCAGCCTCCGGCAAGATATTCAGATGCCTCATTAATTAAAAAGTTAGAGGAACTTGGTATAGGCAGACCTTCTACTTATGCCCCTACTATCTCAACAATTTTAGCCAGAAGATATGTAAGGAAAGAAAATAAATATTTTGTTCCCGAAGACGTAGCATATGTTGTTACTGATTTATTGGTTGAACATTTTCCTAATATAGTTGACTACGAATTTACTGCCCAGATGGAAGAGGATCTTGACGAGATTGCGGGTAACGAAAAAGAATGGGTTCCGGTAATCAGAGAATTTTATACCCCATTCGAAAAAATTTTATCTCAAAAAGATAAAGAACTGTCCAAAAAAGATGTAACAAATTTGGGTGAAAGCGGTGAAAAATGCCCGGAATGCGGAGAAAATCTTGTATTTAAACTCGGAAAATATGGTAAATTTTTGAGTTGCTCCAATTACCCCAAATGCACATACGCCAAACCTTTGGAAGAAGAAAAAGTACTTGACGAGAATGGAGATGAGATGAAGGATTTTGGTAAGTGTCCGAATTGCGAAAACGGTGTGTTTGTCCTGAAAAAAGGCAGATTCGGCAAGTTTCTTGCCTGTAATAATTACCCAAAATGTAAAACGACAAAACCGTTTTTGGAGAAAATAGGGATGAAATGCCCTAAATGTAATGAAGGTGAGATTATTGTTAAAAAAGCAAAAGGCAGAACATTTTACGGATGCAGCAGATACCCTGATTGTGATTTTTCATCCTGGAAGAATCCCAGTATTCAATAAAATACTTGTATATTTGTCACCCTTGTGTTAATTTATCAACTGCCTGTTATTCTCTCTTCTGCGTATGCGGAAACAGGTGAGAAAAGTACAAATTTTCAAAGAATAAATCTGTAATCAAGCAGATCAAAAAGAGAGGTAAGATTTACGCATATAAGCCTATTTCTTATCCTCCAAAAATAAATGATAAAAAAATACAAGGTACCTACAATCGAAGAACTGTTTGATGCCGGAGTCCATTTTGGTCATCAGATAAAAAGATGGAATCCCGGTATGGAAAAGTATATTTATACGGTCAAAAAAAACATTCATATTATTGATCTTGAGAAAACGCAGATATTACTTGAAAAAGCAGCCGACTTTTTATTTGAACAAGCCAAATCTGGAGGTAAAATAATTCTGGTTGGAACAAAAAAACAATCAAGAGAGATTATCGAAATTG
>MEUV01000007.1:0-3573 GCA_001772575.1 candidate division WWE3 bacterium RBG_19FT_COMBO_34_6
CCGCTTTGTGAGGTGGAATTCGGGTTGATGTTGTAGATCCGTCTCAAAAAACCGGTGTAGGGAATGTCAAGATTAAAATACCGTCCGGAACACAGCACGGAACTCAGATTAGATTAAAAGGCAAAGGCATGCCATATCTGAGAGATTCTAGAAGAGGCGATATTATAGTACAAATATTCGTATCAGTACCAAAAAATTTGAATAAAAATCAAAAAAGAGTTTTAGAAGAATATTTAAAGGTTTAAGATAGGTATTATATTTGACCAAGATAGGTTTTTGTGCTAGTTTATCAATGGTAAAAAAGTAATTAGTTTAGGAAATTTGGTGGGTATACCCACTTTTTTTGTAAAAATATGGCAATAACAGAATTTAATGCAGCTTTAAATCAAGTGGCTACCGAAAGGGGCATACCGGTGGAGGCAGTCTTAGAATCAATAAGACTCGCTTTAGCGTCGGCTTACAAAAAAGACCGTAAAGAACATGGAGAAACTGTAGAAGTTGAAGAAGTAAATGTAGAACTAGATCCAGATACCGGAGAGGCAAAAATTATTAAGGATGATAATGACGTTACTCCATCAGGGTTTGGGAGAATAGCTGCGCAGACTGCAAAACAGGTAATTTTACAAAAAATCAGAGAAACAGAAAAAGAAGTAACAATGGAGGAGTTCAAATCAAAGCTGGGTACAATAGTTACATCAACAATATTTAAAATTGATAATAATGTTGTGGTAGTGGACATGGGAAAAGCTTTTGCATATGGAATCATGCCCCAATCAGAGCAGGTTTTTACCGAGCACTACAGGATGAATCAGAGAATAAAAATTTTAATAAAAACCATCAGGGAAAGTCCAAAAGGACCGGAAATAATTGTAAGTAGATCTGATCCGAAATTTGTGGAGATGTTGTTTGCACAAGAAGTTCCTGAAATACAATCAGGTGTTGTAAAAATTGAGGCTATAGCAAGAGAACCGGGTTCCAGAACAAAAATGGCCGTTTCTTCTTCTGACGACAAGATAGATCCGGTAGGAAGCTGTGTCGGACAAAAAGGTGTAAGAGTTCAATCTATAATAGCAGAGTTATTTGGTGAAAAGATCGATATTATTCCGTACTACACTTCAACAGAAAGATTTATTGCGGCATCTTTATCTCCGGCTATGGTCACAGAGGTTGTCTTATTTAATGAAGAAAAAAGAGCCGAAGTAACTGTCCCCGAAGATCAACAAAGTTTGGCAATAGGAAAAGAAGGTCAAAATGCAAGGCTGGCTAACAAATTAACCAGATGGAAAATAGATATAAAAGGTGCGGAGGGAGTTTTTGGCGACAAGGAAGATAGTAAAGGTGAAAAGAGCGAAGAGAAGATTGTCAGAGGTGTGTGGGATGAGGCAATTAAAGAGCGTGAACATAAAAAAGAGGATATAATAGAAACTGGCGAAGTGGATACAAACACTGTTAATGAGTAAAAATGGTTAAAAACACTAACTTAAAGCAAAAAAACATGAGATTTGTATACTATTTAGGGAAAAATAAAAAATTATGGATGCAAGAAATACTAAAATTTATAGACCACCGATTGTTACCATCATGGGTCACGTTGACCATGGAAAAACCAGTATTTTGGACGCTATCAGAGATACTCATATACAAGAAGGTGAATACGGCGGTATTACTCAACATATAGGCGCTTATCAAATTTCATATAAAAACAAAAAAATAACTTTTATTGATACTCCCGGGCATGAAGCTTTCTCACAAATGAGAGCCAGGGGAGGAAAAGCTGCAGATATTGTAGTGTTGGTGGTAGCAGCAGATGCCGGGGTGCAACCTCAAACAAGAGAAGCAATTGCACATGCAAGAGCTTCAAAAGCATCAATAATAGTGGCTATCAATAAGGTTGATTTACCCGGGTCAGATATCCAAAAAGTAAAGCAACAACTGGCATCAGAAAATATTTTGGTGGAAGATTGGGGCGGAGATATAGTATGTATTGAAGTTTCCGCCAAAAAAAAGACTAATCTTAATAAATTACTTGATGCAATAATAGCAGTCTCGGATATGCTTGAGATCGAATCCACGCCAAATTCAGAATTAGAGGGAATCATTATTGAATCAAAAAAGGATAAACAAAAAGGAGTGTTGGTCAGTTGTATTGTGAGATGCGGAACACTGAGGGTGGGAAATAAGATCATGGCTTCAGGAATTATTGCAAAAGTAAGGTCATTAACAGATGATAAAGGTAAAAATATTGATTCAGCCGGACCCAGTACACCGGTTGAGATCTTGGGTTTTAAGGAAGTTCCTAATGTTGGGGATATCATAGTAGCGGAAGGAAGTGACTTAGCTGAACTTTCTATAGATGAGAGTAGAGAAGAAATAATAGGGCAGGATACCAAAAAGGTACTATCAATTATTGTCAAAGCTGATACACAAGGCACTCTTGAGGCAGTGAAATCAAGCTTGGCAAGTATTGTTACATCAGGGGCAGGAGTAACCTTTTCTATAAAATTTTTACTTACCGCCACAGGAGAAATTACTACATCTGATGTTTTACTTGCTCAGAATGGTGATGGGATAATTCTTGGATTTAATGTAAAAATAGCTCCTAATGTAACCGAAGTCGCCTCTGATCTTAATGTTACTATCAAAACCTATAAAACTATCTACGAATTAATAGAGGAAGTAGCTGATTTGCTGGAAGGTACAGCAATTTCTGAAGAGAAAAAAGTAAAAGGCAGAGCAGAGGTGATTAAAATATTTAAATTACCTTCAGAAGATATTGTTATTGGATGTAAAGTATTGCACGGTAGCCTAAAAATAGATAACAAGGTATGTATCTATGATAAAAACCCTTCCGAATTATCAAAAGATGACGAACCTCTTTTCCGCTCTGTTATAAAAAAATTAAAGAAGGAAAAGGATGATGTGGAGATGGTTGGTAAAAATAATGAATGCGGTGTTTTGTTAAAGCCCCAATTTAACGATGTTAATAAAGGTATGTGGATTGAGGTTTATTGACGTAGGTGGTAGCAGAGTATATAATCTTATAACTCATAGTTATTCCAGCCCTAAAATATACATATATGAATGATGAAATAATAGTAAAAGATAAAATTTATTTAATACTTAAGGATGCAAAGAATATTGCAATAGTACCTTCTTATAATAGAGGGATAGATTGTTTTCGCGCTGCCGCCGGTTTATACTACATGTTAAAAGACTTAAATAAAAATGTAAATTTTGTATATACGCAAAATTTACCCGAAAATTATGAGGATATAATAAAAAAAGAAGATATAACAAGAAATATCAAAAACAGAAATTTGTTGGTTTCCATAGACTATACAGATACAGACGCATCAAAAGTGGATTATTATACATCACAGAATATTTTATATATAAAACTAGGTCCTATAAATTCTGATTTTAATAAAGATGAGAAGGTAAGATCCAGGGTTACAGGTTATGATTTTGATGTAGTATTTATTATCGGTGCAAATAATTATTTGGAACTCGGGGATACTTATAAGAATTTGGATGCAATTTCAAAAATTTCAAAAGTAATAAATATAGATAATT
>MEUV01000007.1:3626-5358 GCA_001772575.1 candidate division WWE3 bacterium RBG_19FT_COMBO_34_6
ATGCAAAAATCGCCGTTTTGGGGATTGAAGATAAACGATCAAGCCGTTAAATCTCTTTTTGGTACTATTTCTTCACCTAACTCTTCAGAAAAAGGTTGATTTTATAATATAAATCTGGTATTATTCTAGAAATTATGGCTCTAAAAAAGGATAAAAAAATAAAGATAATAAAATCTAATCAGATTCATGAAAGTGATACAGGATCTCCGGAGGTCCAGATATCACTGTTGACAGAAAAGATTGCGAGATTATCCGACCATTTAAAAACCCACAAAAAGGATAACCACTCAAGACGCGGGTTATTGCAGATGGTAAATAAGAGACGAAGATTGCTCTCATACCTTAAAAGGAAGGACGAAGAGAGATATAACAGCGTTTCTGAAAAGTTAGAGCTTAGCAAGTAGTAAATTAATTTTTGGAGAATAATTCATTAGCGATTAGGAAGTGCAATATTTTTTATGACCAGGTCGTAGGAAATATCACAGTTCTTAGTCCTCTTGAACAATCTCCACAACAATAAAAATATGAATAAAAAAATAATAAGTAAAGAAATAGATTTCGCCGGTAAAAAAGTAATTCTTGAAACCGGAAAGTTAGCAAACATGACAAATATGTCAGTAAAAGCCTCTTATGGAGACACAATTGTACTTGTTACCATTGTGTCAGGAGGCATTATACCTGAGATAGACTTTTTTCCCCTTACGGTAAATTATCAGGAAAAATTTTATGCCAGCGGAACAATAAAAAGTTCTAAATTTCAAAAAAGAGATGGCCGGTCCACAGACGATGCAATTATTGCAGGAAGAGCGATCGACCACGCCATAAGACCCCTTTTTCCAAAAGACTTCGGAGACGAGGTGCAGGTAGTAGCAACAGTGTTGTCATTAGACCCTGAATGCGACTCAAGATTTATTAGCATGATCGGAGTATCCGCAGCTTTGCATGCGTCAAACATTCCCTGGAATGGCCCTTCGGTTACAGTAAGAGTCGGATTTATCAATAATGAATATGTTCTTAATCCTAACCAAAAACAACTTTCTGAAGAAAGTGATCTTGATATGATGGTCTCTTTTTGCGGAAAAGATAAGAAATTTTTGGCTTTAGAAGCGGAAGCGAATATAATACCGGAAGAGAAAATTCTAGGAGCAGTTGAATTTGCACAAAGAAATATAGACGACTTACTAAAATTGATAATTGATTTTTCAAAAGACGTAAATATTGATAATTCAAAATATGTATATATTTCCAAAACCTTACCCGAACAATTAGTAAAAGACGTTTCCGATATTGCAAAAAAGGAAATCGAAAAGTTAATGTCACAAAGTTTAGATAAGGACGAATTATCCGCAAAATTAGATGAAATTTCAAACAGTGTAGTTGTTTCTCTTGAAGGTAAATACAAAAGGATGGATATGATCTCAGCTTTAGAAGGAATAAAAAAACAAGCACTTAGAAAAATAATCCTGGATGAGCATAGAAGGCCGGATGGAAGACAAGTAAAGGAAATAAGGCCAATTTCATGTGAGGTTTCCGTGCTTCCGAGAACACACGGCAGTGCTTTGTTTAGTAGAGGAATAACACAAGTACTTACCACCGCAACACTGGCCTCTCCTTCTCAGGAACTATTAATTCAGGATATGTATGGTGAGAGATCAAAGAAGTTTTTACATTACTATAACTTTCCTCCTTACGCTAGCGGAGAAACAGGAAAATTAGGCTGGCCCAAAAATAG
>MEUV01000007.1:5387-5676 GCA_001772575.1 candidate division WWE3 bacterium RBG_19FT_COMBO_34_6
ATGCTCTTAGCCCAATAATGCCTTCTCAAAAGGATTTTCCCTATACAGTACTTTTGGTCACAGAAACTTTGTCATCAAGCGGGTCAACCTCTATGGCCGCCACATGCGCATCAAGCTTAGCGTTAATGGACGCAGGTGTTCCTGTTAGTGATATGGTCGCAGGTGTTGGCGTAGGTTTGATTTCGACTGACGATATGAGCAAATATCTTATTATGACCGATCTTGATTATATGGAAGACGCCTTTGGTATGCTTGATTTTAAAATGACGGGAACAAAAGACGGAGTGAC
>MEUV01000007.1:5683-7290 GCA_001772575.1 candidate division WWE3 bacterium RBG_19FT_COMBO_34_6
CAAAGCGATATGAAAATAGAAGGTTTACCAATGGACTTGCTTGCCAAAATTATTGAACAATCCAAAGAAGGTAGGCTTATAGTTTTGGATAAAATGAAAAGTGTAATTCAAAAACCCAGAGACCATGTATCAGACTATGCTCCTAAAACAGTTAGTATACAAATTGATCCGGAAAAGATCGGTCTTGTAATAGGGTCAAGCGGAAAAACAATTAAAGAAATTCAGCAACGTACCAATTCCGAGGTTTCAATAGAAGAAGACGGCACCGTTGTTGTTTCCTCACTTAACCTAGATGATTCAAAAAAGGCAGCAGAAATCATTTTGGGAATTGTAAAAGATATAAAACCGGGTGAAGTATACGAAGGTGTAGTTGAGGATGTAGTTGATTTTGGCGCATTTGTAGAGTTATTGCCCGGAAAAACAGGCCTTTTACATATTAGTGAGATCTCAAATGAATACGTGGATGATATCTATCAGGTTATTCATCCTAATGATATTGTAAAAGTAAAAGTGATGGATGTATCCAGGGACGGAAAGATCGCCCTTTCCAAGAAAATATTAGAACCGTCTACAGACGGCAGTTCAAAATCGGAAGGTCAATATAAACGAGAAGATAAGAAGTATAAATCAAGACGTAAATGATGTTAAAATCAATATAATGGAAAGATCCTGCCCGAGATGCAAAAAGATATTAACAAGAAACGAGTTTTTCTTTTGTTTAAGCTGTGGTTATAAGCTGGAAGATCAGCTTGTTTACTATCCAAAAGAGTTCTTCGGAACTAAAGAGACTGTTTTGTTTGTTTCTCAAGAAGTTAAGACAGCAAAAATTCCTAAAAAAATAAAAATAAATAAGAAAAATTTTTTATTAGTCTTAATAACAATTATTATTCTACCTACGGCAATTACCTTAACATTTTCATTTAGGGAGTTTATTTTTAAACCTAAAGCAAAGACTATCTCTACCTCAATCACACCAAAAAGAGAATATTTAAATACAATAAAGGTTGATCTGGGAATGAAATCAGGAGATTTTTTTTCTGACGATATCGAGTTCTTCGTCCCATTTGATGCAACATTTTATTTAGAAGGAAATGATTTTAATAAGATTATTAACTATACGGATCTGGACAACAATAAAGAAAGTATAGCCGCCATTATTTCTTCCGATATATCGGGCCATTTTATTGTTTTTGGTAAAAATGTTCAAGGTACAATATTATATGCTGGTGCTTTTTTACTTAGGGATAAAGATAACTTTAACTTAGAAAATTTGAAACTAAGTGATGAGTGGAAAAAGATAACCGTAGATAATTACTTACTTATAGCACCAAATCAGGAAATTTTAGATGAAATGTTAATAAATAAGGCTAAAACACAAAAAAGTATTTACCACAACCCCAAGTTTAGCAGTATGAAATCTTTATTGGATAAAAACGGACAATTAATTTTTATGTATTTTGGAGATCAAAAAGTAGATGATTTTATGTTACTTGTATATAATTATATATCTGATACTAAACTAACAAAGGTTATTGATGAGATAATAAGTAATAAATTTGATAAATTTGTTTTGAAAAATTAAAAATATGGCTGATACAGATACACAA
>MEUV01000007.1:7364-7658 GCA_001772575.1 candidate division WWE3 bacterium RBG_19FT_COMBO_34_6
GAATGGCAAAAATGGGTAACTATTCTTCGGAATTTGATACTCTATCCAGATATATCGAGATTGTTTCTCAGATCCCATGGAATAAAAGAACCCAGGACCGTATGGATCTAAAGGAAACCAAAAATATCCTGGATCAAAGTCATTTTGGTATGGATAGCGTGAAAGAAAGAATTTTGGAATATATGGCGACATTGATGCTTATTACTCAAAGGGGAGGTGATATGATAGCAAAATCACCGGTGCTTTTATTTGTGGGACTTCAGGGGGTAGGTAAAACTACATTGGCTATGTCAA
>MEUV01000007.1:7676-12056 GCA_001772575.1 candidate division WWE3 bacterium RBG_19FT_COMBO_34_6
CCATGGGGGGTATAGGGTCAACTTTGGAATTAAGGGGAAGATCTAAAGCCTATCCTGAATCTGAACCTGGTCAAATCATTAAGGCATTGATCAAAACAGGAGTAAAAAATCCTGTCATTCTTTTGGATGAGATAGAAAAAGCAAGCGGGGAGCGCGGTCTTCTTAATGATATTATGGCAATTTTGCTGGAAATTTTGGATCCTAATCAAAATAACGAATTCAGGGACCACTATATTGATTTTCCTTTTGATTTATCAGAGGTCATGTTTATTTGTTCGGCAAATAATACCGGTAATATAACCACAGCCTTGATGGACAGGATGGAGGTCATAAAAATGCCTTCATACACTGATATGGAGAAATCTGTTATCGCGCAAAAATATTTACTCCCCGTAATTTTTGAAAAATCAGGACTTAAGGCCGGGGAGCTCATCATTGATGATAGTTTGTGGCCGGGAATTGTCAGACCGTTTGGTTACGATAGCGGTATAAGAAGTTTGGGAAGAACCCTTGAAGCCATTTGTAGGAAAGTAGCAAAACAGATAGTAGAAGGGGAAACAACCCGTGTTCATATTACAGCAGAAAATTTGAAATACTATCTACCGAGCTAATTTATGTTAATACCATCTTTACAGCAGCTAAATGATATTAGAAAAGAAGGTTTTCGACCCGGTATTGTTGCATGCATTATCTTTGAAAAAAAGATCGTTTTGTTTTTTAAGAAGGATTATAACCTTTGGCAACTTCCGCAAGGCAGGATAAATAATAAACAAACAGTTATTGATTCCATAAAGACAACTTTAAAAGAAGAACTCGGAGCTGATTTTATCGGTCATCTTACAATTTCTGATTATAAGATTATTGATGTGGATAGGATGGAGTTCAAACCGGGTAAGCATGAACTAGAGAAGTTATTTGATGATGATGGAAGGGAGATAAATATGGTAGGTAAAGTATATTATTTTTGTATAATAGAATCCGATTCTCCCCAAATGGATATCAAAAAAACAAAGTATGATGAATTCCATTGGATGGATTACCATAAAGCTAATTTTATTGCGCAAAGAATTTATCAAAAAGGTAAAAAGAGAATTACAGGAAATATTATTAATAAATTACATGATTTGGGAATTATTGTATGAAATTTTTGAATACTAAAAATAAAGAACAAGATCTAAACGAACAGGATGTTTTAAAATTTATCTCCATAGGCGATGGTGTTACGAAAAACCTAGCAATTTATGAATACAACCAAGATATTATTGCCGTAGATTATGGTATCGGATTTCCGGAAGGTGATGATTATGGTGTGGATTTTTTGATACCGGACATGACTTATCTATTAGAAAATTCACATAAAGTCAAAGGGCTTTTTATAAGTCATGCGCACGCTGATCATTTTGCGGCAGTACCTTATCTACTTCAAGAATTAAATGTACCGATTTATGCATCCAAATTAACACAAGCTTATATTCAAAAAATGCTCGAAGAAAAGCAATTTAAAAGTATAAAGGATGGTGTAAGGTTTCATCTCTTTGACTCTACTACCGAAGAAGTAACCGTAGGTGTGTTTAAGGTGTCCGCTTTTAATGTAAATCATTCGGTACCAAGTTCCTTAGGAATAAAAATTGATACCCCTCAAGGTCGTATAATTCACATGGCTGATTTTAAGATTGATATGACTCCGGTTTTGGATAAACCAATAGATCTTGAAAAAATTGAACAATACGGTAAAGAGGGTGTACTGTGTTTGGTATCTGACAGCCTTGGTTCACGTACCAAAGGTTTTGTACCATCAGAAAAATCTTTGGATCAAACATTTCCGGAGATATTTAGAAGATATGAGGGAAAGCAACTCTTTATAACTACAATCTCTACTAATTTATCCAGGATGTATCAAATTATAGATGCTGCAATGAAAGTAAATAGGAAAGTTGTACCAACCGGTAGATCAATTGACTCTTCCGTTAAAATAGCAAGAGATTTAGGCTATTTACCTTTCCCGGAAGACTGTTTTGTAGATATTAAAAAAGCTGGTGATTACAATCAGAGAGATATCGTGTATCTTATTTCAGGCTGTTTTGGGCAGCCAGGTTCTGCTTTAGAACGTTTAAGCAGAGGTGAACATCATGATATATTTTTAGATCAGGGTGCAATAGTTGTATTTTCGGCGGAACCGAGCCCACCCGGTGTTGATGTTGATGTGGAAAGAGTAAGCTCCAATTTTATTGAATGCGGTGCTGAGGTAATAGACCATACAAATATGGAACACTTACATGTTTCAGGACATGGACATCAGGATGAATTAAGTAGAATCGCTTCTTTGATAAAGCCAAAATATTTTATTCCTAACGGCGGAACCCCTGTGAATTTACATGCGTATGCCAATATGGTTGTTGCAATGGGGATTTCAAGAAGTAATGTTTTTGAATTACGAGAAGGTGAGGTAGTTGAATTTAAGAATAGTAATGCTAAAAGAGGAAAAACAGTAGAAGTTAAAGATTTATTTTATGATGGTGTTAGCCTTAGTCCAGTTGTAATAAAAGATAGAGAATTATTAGCAACCGATGGTGTTTTTGTTGTAGTTGTACCCATAGACAAGGATAGTAAAGAGGTATCTAAGGTTGATGTAGTAACAAGAGGATTTGTTTATGTCAAAGAGTCAAAAGCACTTTTAGGAAGTTCAAGAGATGTAGTAAATAAAATTTTAGAGAAAAACGGAAAGAACATAAATGATTGGGGTAGTGTTAAAAATAAGATAGAGAAAGAGATTCAAAAGTATTTGTATAAACAAACAGGAAGAAACCCCCTGGTTATTGTTCATTCCATTTTTGTGTAAATATTGTTATCATACGCCTGATGGGTAAAAGAGGCAGAAAAAGGAAATTTAAATTAAGTTTTAATTTAAGCTCAGAAGCATTAAGATCAATTCTAGCTGTAGTTTTAATTCTTGCTGGTTTTATGGTTATAGTGTCTTTTATTGCCCCAGATTTTCCCGTTAACTCAAAAATACAATTATTACTTAGAAAGGTGTTCGGGCTTTCGTCTGTTATTACTCCATTTATCCTTATAATTTCAGGTCTTTTATTTATCGATGCTTTAAAGATTAAAATAAAAGAATTTAGAATAATTCTTGGTCTGTTAACATTGCTTGCAACCTTATCTAGTTTTTTACATCTTTTTTTACAAAACGACAAAGCTAAAATTCTTGCAATTGAAGGAAAAGGCGGGGGATTTATCGGTTATGTCATCTCCTCGACATTAAAGTCAACAGTCAGTATTTACGGAGCATTTTTTGTTCTTATAGCTCTGGTTATAATTTCATTGATACTTATTTTCAATATATCTTTTGATCAAATTTTAAATTTTTACACTAATATATTTAAATCAGGAAAATTTTTTGGATTAGGTAAACCAAAAATTGCAGATTCCGATCTCGAAGTTACCCCCGGAATGAGCAGTTTAGAGGAGAATAGCGATCAGCCGGATATTATTGTATCGAAAAACCATGAGGATTTTTTGGAATCCAAATTTGAAATAGTGAAGTCTATGTCGGAACCGCAAATAGATCTTAGTACAGGAATGTCAATAACATCAGGCATAAGCCCAAAAACAACCAGCGCATCGGTGTCCCCGTGGCCCCCCCGAGATACAATCTGGGAGTTACCTCCGTTGGAATTGCTGGATGATATTAGCAGCATTCCTCCCGATACAGGGGATATAGAAGAAAATAAAAGAATTATTGTTTCTACCCTAAAATCTTTTGATGTACCTGCCGAGGTTGTTGATTGTCAAATAGGACCTACTTTTACAAAATATATGCTTGAATCACCGCCCGGGGTTAGGGTGGCAAAAATATCTAATTTGCAGGGTGATCTTGCTTTGGCTTTAGCATCTCCCACTGGTGCGGTAAGGATCGAAGCACCTATTCCGGGGAAAAAACAAGTAGGAATTGAAGTACCAAATAAGAAAAGAGCGAATATAAATTTCAAATCTTTAATTACCTCGGAACAAATGAAATCTGTTAAATCAAAGCTTGCAGTTGTACTTGGTAAGGATGTCGGAGGTGTCACTCACGTTTATGATATCGGTAAAATGCCGCATCTTCTAATAGCCGGTACAACAGGCTCAGGAAAATCGATTTTTATTCATAATATAATTTTTTCTATCTTATATAGAGCATCACCACAAGAAGTGAAATTTATTATGATCGATCCGAAAAGAGTTGAGCTTTCAGCGTATAAGGATATTCCGCATCTATACACCCCTATGGTAAATGATTTTGAGGCAGCTTCATCAGTTTTTAAATGGGCAATTGTCGAAATGCATAAGAGGTATAAAATGTTTGAAAGTGTAAAAGCAAGAAATATTGAATCTTAT
>MEUV01000008.1:0-5788 GCA_001772575.1 candidate division WWE3 bacterium RBG_19FT_COMBO_34_6
GTGATCCCAATAAATGGTCTTACAATTTTTCCCTCTGTTAAAAAGGTTTGTAATATCGGTTTTAAGGTATTCACAGGTATGGCAAAACTAATATTATCGGCTCCTATTGTAGTTGCAACATTTATACCAATTACCTGACCTAAAGAATTCAAAAGGGGTCCACCGGAATTTCCGGGATTTAAAGCTGCGTCTGTTTGTATAGCGTTTTCCTGTAAAGTAGATCTTGTTCCGAATCCTCCTGATGTTAGCACTTCCCTCCCTATTCCGGATACCACTCCTGCAGTCACGGTGTTTTGAAATCTACCCAAAGCGTTCCCGATTGCTATAGCCCTCTGTCCTACTTTTAAATTATCGGAGTCGCCGAATTCAACGATTGGAAGACTTCTGGCAGTTATTTCTAATATCGCAAGATCGGATATTTTATCAATGTGAATTTTTTCTACGTTATAGGTAGTGCCGTCTTTTAAAATGACCGAATATTGACCGTTGATGTCGGCAACAACGTGGCTATTTGTCACTATCAGGCCGTTTGGATCAACAATAAATCCCGTACCTATACCGGCTTCCACAAGAGATGGTCCTGTAAAAAGATCAAAATTAACTGTCTTTACAACAACCGAAACTACCGCGGGAGAAACCTTTTCAACTACTTTTGTTACCGTGGATTCCTCATCAAAAACTTCGCCTTTTATTGTTTTTTTTATCGTGGAATATTTTCCTCCGTTAATTTTATCTGCAATTTTCTGAGTGAAGTTTTTTAAATAATCCTGGGTGTTGACATTTTTTACTTTGTTATATCCATATAGAAATATTGTAAATACTATAAAAATTAATATTAAAAATTTAAATTTTTTATTCATAATAATCCTTATAAAATTTATATTTCTTTTGCAAGTTCAACTGCTTTATCAAGTTGAGGATCTCTTTGATTATTAAAGTCGTCTTCGCTGAAATCTACCTGAATATCCGGCTCTATACCTTTATCATGGACCCATTCTTTGGTTGGGGTCAACCATTTTGCCGTGGTAATATGTATACCGGAGCCATCTTTAAAATCCTTAGCTTCCTGTACAGTTCCTTTTCCAAAACTTTTCTTTCCAACAAGAGTAGCCTTTATATGATCCTTAAGTGCAGCAGCAAGAATTTCTGAGGCTGACGCACTTCCTTCATCAATGAGTACGAGAACTGACGGAACTTTTTCAAAATTTGCCTTTCTTTTTTCTGTATCCAAAGGTATATCTTCACCCAAAGCAGTTTGTTCATATAAGACAGGTTTCTCGCTAAAAAAGTCGCTGGCTATATGAACCGCACCAAGCATATATCCCCCTGGATTTCCTCTTAAATCAAGAATGATGGCATCCAATTCTACGGCATTTTCATTTATTTGTTTGACGACGCTATCCCATTGTTTATTTGTATCCTCACCAAACCGGCTTACTCTAATGTAAATCGTGCCATTTCCCTTATCTTCCCACGTTACACTGTCCATCTTAATTACCCCTCTTGTGATTTCCAGGACTTTTGGATCTTCTTCTTCATGTTGAATTTTTAACTTTACAATTGTACCTGCATCTCCCCTTATCTTCACTACCGCCTCTGTTATGGTAACACCATATGTGCTCGTACCGTCAATTTCAAATATCTTATCCCCTTTTCTTATACCGGCTTCTTTTGCCGGCGAGCCGTCCAACGGTGCAACAACCATTAGTTGACCATCTTTAAGTCCAAGTTCCGCTCCAATGCCTTGATAAGTATTATTAAGGCTGCTTGTTACTGCTTCGTTCACCTGAGGAGGTAAAAATGTAGTATAAGGATCACCTAAAGCGTTTACCATACCGGATATCGCACCATAAAGCATTTTTTGAGAGTCAACAGGCCTATTTAAATAATTTGCGCTGACCATATCCCATACACTCCAAAATAGCTCAAAATCAATCTTTTGGTCTTGCGGATTCTTATTAAGAATAGTTACTTTTGGAGGATTTTTTTTGACTTCAAATTGGTATCCTCTCATTCCGTAGTAATAACCTGCAGAGAAAAAAATAATAGAAACAAGTATAAATATTAAAATTTTTTGAAATTTTGCTTTTGCAGACATAACTTACTCACAAGCGACCAGATTAGGAGGTAACACACTTACAATCTCGTCACCATCATACAATCTAACTAATATACCTGATTTTCCAACTCTGTCAACCACCCCGATTTTGCCGAAATGGTCGTATTCAAAAATTTGAACTTCCAATCCTTTTTTTACAAATTTTAAAAACGGCTGGTTGATTAAGTTAGATGATTTTGTTGCATTGGAAACCTTTTTAACTTTAATTTCCGGTTTTACCGCCGGCATAGGAATCTGCAGCACTCCCCTATCCCCATAGAAAAATACATATCTATTTGTTATTTCATTAATAAAATTAAAAATATTATTTGGGGTATTAGCGTTACCGATTATACTAAATAATCCCAACCCGATATCATTAGCCTTTGCGAAGGTGTAAACCTCCAAGTCAGCACTCCCCCCTAAAATAACATCGATTTTTAATTCTGCAGCTTTTTTAACAATGTCAATCGTAATTTTATTACCTACATAAATAATTTTCCCTATGGAAGTCTTTACATAATTTTCGAGATATTTCAAAACCAAGTTTTTTTCCGGATTAGGAAAAACAATAAGTTCTCCGGATTTTATCTTTGGGGTGCAGATTGGTACATGTATATTCATTCCCTGTGTTTTTAGAAGTACGGACCGGTTATGTGACGTTTCCAACACCTCGCCCCAAACACCTGCCAGCAACCAATTATCTTTTTCTTCTGATTTAAAATAATAATTATTTTCTAATTGATATAAACTTCCCTTAAAAGGTGCAATGAATTTATTTTTATGTACTTTACCCACCAGATCCCCCTGATTAAAACTAGTAATATTTTTTTTAGAAGGAATAAATTTCTGACCTAAATTAATGACCTCGTACGATATCTTACAAGTGGCTAAATTTGTCGAAGGATCCACCAGCGAGTGTGGTTGCACATTAATCTGCCCCTCCACTGGCATAATTCTTTCTATTAATATATCCGAAACAAAATACATTTTTTTTATTGTCGGTATGTAAAAACTCATATTCTGCTTAATACTTCTTCTAAATTTTTTAAATTCAATTCTATATCCTTTTTTATGTCCTCATTTTTATAAAAAAGAGGATCTTTTACTCTTGTGTCAATAATAATACCTATTTTACCTCCGCTAACCTTTTGCTCGAGTAAATCTGAACCTGATTTTAAATTAATCGTAAGGTATGCAGATTCATCTACAGGTAGAAAAAATATTTGCCCAAGTTTTATATCAACAAGTTGCGGAGAGGACATTTCATTTTTTATCAGACATGATACTTCTGAGGGATAATTTATTAATGTTCCCAAATCTGAAGGCATATAACTCTCGGCTATTGATGCATATTCCGACTTATAGGCACGCATTAGGTTTAGGTGAATTATCTTATCAGACTCATCTAAAGAGATCTTAGTTACACCTTTACCTGTGATCATGCTCAAAAGATAAAAATAGCTTAAAGATAGATACTCATGCTTTTTTTCATTAAAAAGATCGCTAATAAAAAGAAGTCTTTTATTGGGCGGTAATCCTAATAGTACATTTTGAAAAGAAATAACATTATAAATATTGCTTAGTATAGCTTCAAATTGAGAAAGGTTCGTCGGACTGATATTTTTGTAAAATTCGTAGTTAGCCATAAAATTTCTTTCTCTCGAACTAAGAATACTATTAAGATCAACATTATTATCAGAAACAGAGTTTCGAGTAATAATCTTATCTTTATCTATATAAATACAGTTAAAATTATCTATTTTTGATAAAATTTCGTTAATTGGAAGGCTAAAAGTAATATCGCTTCCTATAGTAATTGGTAAATCATATCCTGTAGCAATGACAGCTACACTACCTGTTTTAATTTTGTTGGTCTTTAAAAAAAGATTAAATATATCTGTGTAAAATTGATCCCGTGTATAAAAATGAGAATATAATGCTTTCAAATAAGTATATCTATATGTCCAATATGTCTGATTATTATTTTCATCCAGATATAAAGCGGAAAAATTACTTCTTCCGAAATTCAAAGACAGTATGGGCATACAACTATATTATCACAATTATTTGTATCTTTAAGAGAATAGTTTGACCGTAACTTTAAAAATTAAATGTCGTGCTTATCGGTGTAGGGTATCAACGCCATATATCTTGCTCTCTTAACAGCTTTAGAAAGTTTTCTTTGATTTTTTGCAGAAAGGCCGGAATATGCATGATGCATAACCTTTTGTCGGTCAGTAAGAAATCTTTTCAAAACAAGTACATCTTTATAATCCGGCTCTTTGCCTATTTCCGTAAAATAACAGGATTTACTTTTAATTTTTACTTTTTTTGTTTTAGTAACCATAATTCTATTAGAAAAAATTATTCTGTTTTGTCATCATCACTATCGGTATCAAAATCTTCTGAAAGAACATCGTCTAAATTAATTTCGGTCTCATCTTCCTTAACTTCTTCTGTTACCTCAGCAACTTCTTCTTCCGGTGTGGTAGATTTTTTGCTTGATAGCACAATCATCTCATCAATGACAACTTCTGTTTTGTATCTTTTTGCCCCTTGATTATCCATCCAGTCTCTGGTCTGAAGTCTTCCTTCTACATAGATCTTAGAACCTTTTGATAAAAGTTGTGAGCATAGCTCGCCAAGCTTGTTCCAAGCCACTATATTATGAAAATCAGCTGCTTCTTTTTTAACTCCTTCGGCAACCCACTCCCTATTTGTAGCCAGACCAAAACTTGCTACAGGGGTTCCTTGAGGAGTATATCTTAGCTCAGGATCCCTGGTTAAATTGCCTATCAAGATAACTTTATTAACACTGCGTGCGGACATTTTTATCCTCCAATTCAGCTTTTGGCTGTAACTAAATATCTAACCAAATTATCATTTGTGTTCAATTTGGATTTTAAATTATTAATTTTTTCAGGATCTAGTTCAAATAAAATAACTTCATAAAAACCTTCTTTTTCCTGGCCTATTTGATATGATAACTTTCTTTTTCCCCAAAAATCGTTAGTTTCTATCTTTCCGCCAAGATCTGTAATCACCTGAGTTATTTGTTTTGAAAATTTCTGTGCATTTTCTTCCCCAAGAGATCCCTTTGTTAAAGTCATTATTTCGTATTTTTTCATTTTTATAACAAATCTTTAATTTGGTTAATCCATTATATATTTCGAATAAAACAGAGTCCATAATAGATACTCTAATCATATTAGAAATATAATTATAAAACATAGGGATAGTACTATAATAATAATGCTTTTGCAACAACTAAAAAGCTTTCAAACGTTGAATCTAAACTCAACAATATCCCCCTCTTTCATTATATATTCCTTACCTTCTGATCTTAATAAACCTTTATCTTTCGCATTTTTCCATCCGCCGCATTCCACAAAATCATTATATGAAACAACTTCCGCCCTAATGAAGCCTCTTTCAAAATCCGTATGAATTACACCGGCAGCTTGTGGTGCTTTTGAACCTCTCTTAATAGTCCAAGCCCTCACCTCCTTAGGACCTGCAGTCAGATACGTCTGTAGCCCTAAAATTTCATAGCCTTTCTTAATTATTTTATCCAGACCGGATTCTTCAATACCGAGATTATGTAAATATTCTTGCCTTTCCTTATCATCAAAAAGGGCTAATTCTTCTTCCATTTTCGCACAGACCCTAATAAAATTATCTTCATAT
>MEUV01000008.1:5913-6143 GCA_001772575.1 candidate division WWE3 bacterium RBG_19FT_COMBO_34_6
TTGTTTTTTTAGATTCGATCCTTTTTTGTATAGTCTGTAAATCCGCCAGTAAAAGTTCCGTGTTTATCAACTCTATATCATACTGAGGATCAACAGATCCGGCTCTAATTACATTTCCATCTTTAAAATCCCTTATTAAATGGATAATTGCATCAACTTCCCTTATATGAGATAGGAACTGATTTCCAAGACCCTCCCCTTTATGGGCATCCTTGACAAGTCCCGCAATA
>MEUV01000008.1:6247-17241 GCA_001772575.1 candidate division WWE3 bacterium RBG_19FT_COMBO_34_6
TAATTTAAGTCTTGGATCAGGAACATCAACAACTCCGATATTAGGCTCTATTGTAGCAAAAGGATAATTAGCGCAAAAAGCAACCTGACGCTTTAACAAAGCATTAAACAGTGTAGATTTTCCTACATTGGGCAGCCCGACAATACCAATAGATAAGCTCATAAAAATTATTATAACAGTTAAAGAAAAATTAATGATATTATAATAATAATGCCCAGAAATATTTTTTTATATTCTAAAATTGCTGCATTTTTAGTGATTTCTATGCTTCTATCAAATATTGCCTTGGCTGCAGATGTTACTTCCCCAACAACAACCTACACAAAAAATCCCGCCAATCCCAACGGTAATAATGGATGGTATATAACACCGGTAAATTTTGAACTTAATGCGATTGACCTTGAAAGTGGGGTTAAAGAGATACATTATAAAATTGATGACAATCCGTGGCAAATCGTATCCTTTTCCGATTCTCTAAATCTTGTAACAAATCCTTCATTTGAAATACCTGGTTCCACCTCAACTAGTATGCAGGGATGGGAGGTAACAATAAACGACGGCCAGGCGTCACACAGCAGAGACACAGGGGAATATTTAACAGGATACGAAACTTCATCAGCAAGAATAATTGCGAGCGCAGGACCATGGCATGGCATAAATAATAAAGACTTATTTGCAGTTGCTGAACCTTTTGGAAATATGTCAGCCTCCTTATGGATGAAAACATCAAATGTAGTGGGTAACGCTTATTTTATTATATATATAGTGTCACAGGATGGATTAGGAAATATTACATATAGCCAAATATCACAAAGCGATATGTTAACGGGCATTACGGGATGGACAAAACTCTCTACAAATTTTGTGGTAAATGATGCAAATGCAATAGGTGTTTATATTGATTTTGGCCTAAACAGCTCCGGTACGATTTGGGTAGACGCTGCTTCAATTTCAGAGTCCACGACCTCAACTTCTACTAACGTAAGTATTGTAACCGATGGATCAAATCATACCTTGGAATTTTTTAGTGTTGATAATGCAAATAATTCCGAATTTTCATTATGTCCTGCTACAAACTGCGCAAGAGTAAGCATCGATCAAACTCCACCGGGAAATTGGCATGATTCGGGAGCGTATCGATCACTTGGAGGCGCGGAACATGAGCTTTTTGTTTTTACAAATGTAGACGACCCAGCCTCGGGATTATCAACTAACACGAACAATTACATGTATACGGTTGATGATCATCCTGATTTCGGACATTATGCTAATCTTTTACATTGTAATACTGCCTGGAAATCCGGAGAATCTATCCAACTAGAGGAGTACCCCTTAACTCCGGGATTGAAAACTTTTTTATTGACAACACAAAAAACAGATTTTTGTAATAGTAACTGGAAAATATGTAAAACAGTAAGATTTTTTGCAGAAGATATGGCCGGAAATGATAATTCCAAAGATTTTTGTATAAATGGTCCGTGGATAAAAATACGTGGTGAAGGAATAGTGAGGTCAAATCAAAATATTGATATGATTGCCGAACCCGAAGAAGATAATACCGATGGACTTATTGAACTTTTAGGAAATATGATAGATTTTTTCAGCTCTACTACAGACTGGATCGTTAAACCATCCCCAACTCCGCAGGATTTTACTTATTCGGATTATTTTAATAAAGTAGGAAGTAAAACAACACTAAATGATACCTTAATTGCAAGCACTGGAGTTTATTATAAAAACGGAGATTTTGAGATTTCAAATCAGAGTCTCCCAAATGACTATGATGAGAATGATTTTGATCAGGTTGTTTTTATAAATGGAAATCTAAGAATTAACTCCGGTATTACTATATCGGAAAATTCAACTTCACTGTTTGTAGTTAGCGGTAATGTGGAAATTGCAAAAGCAGTGGAATATGTTGACTTGGCTATTTTTTCTGATCAGGATATCTATACCGCCTATGATATTAATCCTGATGAAGCAACAAAAACTTTATATCTAAAAGGTCTTTACAGTGCGGATAAAATTTATTTCCAAAGAACATTACAAGGTACCAACAATCAGAAAGATCCTGCTGTTGATATAACATATGAGCCAAAATATTTACTACAAATCAGGGATATTTTCGGTAAAAATTATGTGATCTGGAAATTAGTAAAATAATTTAATCAAACTTTCTTTTGACTTTGTAATTATCTTTATGGTCTTCAACTACATATCCCATTTCCAAAATCTCTCTTCTCATTAGATCAGCCTTATCCCATATTCCCTGTTTCTTATACTCCCATCTTGTTTTTGCCAGATCCACAACTTTTTGTGGTATTTGGAATCCTACATGGTCTTCTATTTTTAATCCCAGAACATCATCCATCCTTAGCAAGGTAACAACCTTATCTGATTCTTCAACATTAGATTTCAAAAGCTCCCATACAGTGGCTATTGCTTTTGGTAAATTCAAATCAGAAAGTAATGCCTCATTAAATTTATTTAGAAATTTCTGGTCTATTTGAGAATCCTCCGACTCTTTATATCCGGAAACCAGATCATATAACTTTTTTAGTGAATTTCTTGCGCTTTGTAAGGATTCCCAGGTAAAATTTAAGGGTGACCTGTAATGTGCAGTCATATAGAAAAATCTTAGATCCATAGGAGTGAATCCTTTAGCAACTATATCGGAAAGGGTATAAAAATTTCCAAGACTTTTTGCCATTTTCCCCCCATCAACCTGCAAATGCGTCACATGAAGCCAATAATTTACAAATTTTTGGCCTGTTGCACATTCGCTTTGGGCTATTTCATTCGGATGATGGATCATTTTGTGGTCCTCACCCCCAAGATGAAAATCTATTGTATCTCCAAGCTCATTTATGGCCATGGCGCTGCATTCTATATGCCATCCTGGAAATCCGATACCCCAAGGAGAATCATATTCCTGCCATCTTTTTTTACCTTGCGGAGAAAATTTCCACAAAGCAAAATCTGTAGGATTTCTTTTCCCTTCTGTGGTTTGCACACGGGCTCCTTCCAGTACATTTTCAGCGTTTAGACCGGATAATCTCCCATAATCGGAAAATTTTGAAGTATCAAAATATATCCCGTCTAAAAGTTCATAGGCATATCCTTTACTATCAAGAATCTGTATAAGTTCTATTTGCTCCTTAATATAATCAGTGGCTCTTGTAAACTTTACAGGGCGCTTCATGTTTAGCAGATCAAAATCATGTAAAAAAGATTTAATATAAAAATCAGCTATTTCCCTAGCACTCTTTCCTTCCTTTTCGGCAGCCATTTCAAGCTTGTCTTCGCCATCATCTGCATTGTCAGTTAGATGACCCAGATCAGTAAAATTCATGATTGCCTTTACCTTGTAATCATTAAACTCCAAGGTTCTTATAAGCGCGTCACTTGTAAAAAAAGTTTTGAAATTACCGATATGCTGATAATTATAAACAGTAGGACCACAGGTATAAATAAGGATTTCTGAAGGATTTATGGGCTTGAATTCTTCTGTTTGACGACTTAATGAATTATAAATATTCAAAGCCATATTAGTATTTTAATCGTTTTGATGTTTTATGTAAAGAAAATCTCCCAAGAAGTATAAATTACAAACTTGGGAGATGTGACCTAAAAAAAAATCAACTGTTGTCTCCATACGGATCAGGTTCTACTGCTGTTAATCCCATAAATATACATGCTACAAGATTTAACGCACTAAAAATAATTACGGATATTATGGTTCCTCCCCAATAAACGCCTTTACTTGCACCCGCCCATGATAATGAGTATGGAAAGCTTGAAATACTTAATCCTGCAAAAATGAGCATCAACAAAATTATGACGATCCTTTTTGGCAAACTATACCCATTAGGATGATAAGCGGTACAAAAGCTATCTCCTAACCCGGCAGAAGTAAATCCTGCTATTATCATAAATACTATACCAAAACCTACACCAAGAATTAATTTTCCAATAAATTCCAATGCAGAAAGTATGCCCATTTTTTTCTCCTTTTATTGATTAAAATCAATATTTACAGGCAAAATATTCTCGGTAGACGCGGCAGCTGCCTGAGCAGTAAGACAAACAACGGCACCTAACAATAGTAAAAATATTGTAGAAAGAATGGTTACAACCCAAAATGATATTGTACCTACCCCAGCCCAGGTCAATGATATAGGAACACAAAGTAGGCTAGCGGCCATTAAAAATCCTCTAATCACTTTCAATACAAGTATTTTAATGACACCGTCATCAGGATCAGGATGCAAAAAATTATTTTCCTGTTTTCCAATAAAATGAGAAACAACAACAGCAAAAACAAGAAATAATAACGCCACAACAATACCTACCAGAACTTTTCCTACAATAGCAAGTAATAAAGCCATGATCTTTTCTCCTTTTTTTATCTACAATATATTCAACATTTCTAACTTTTTTGTGTAAAAAATCCTGTTAATATAATTAACAAAACCGACAGTATAATCAAAAGAGATGGGTACACTATCAAAATCAACAAGCTTAATCCAAAACTTATCTTAAATTGCAGGCAATAAAATAGTGAGATTAAAGCTCCTAATGCCGGGTTGGCAACAAAAAAAACAAATGTGTGGGTGTTGTTTTTGTATTTCGCATCCTTATGAAAAAATAACCTACCCTCCCGTAAAAAAAATATCGAAGATAAAATCGATATTAACACTTGCATAAAAACAATAGCTGTATAGATCATTACCGACACTTCGTAATTGTTCATTGGCTACATCTCCTTTTATTATGTTATGATTTTTTGTTCAACAGATTATAATTCTTATAGGTTTAAAATTCAACTCTACCCTCAAGAGCTCTTGACAAGGTAACCTCGTCAGCGTATTCAATATCCCCTCCCACCGGTAGACCTCTTGCAATTCTTGATAATGTTAATTTGAAATTATTTTTTTTGATCAGATTTGATATATACATTGCCGTTGATTCCCCCTCCATGCTGGTATTTGTAGCTAAAATAACCTCAAGCAAATCATCATTTTCCTTTAAATAATTACCGATTCTTTGTATCAAGTCATCAATAAATAATTCCTCAGGGCCGATGCCGTTTAACGGGTCTATTAGACCGTGCAATACATGATATATACCGTTATAACCTGTCTTTTCTATTGCAAAGGCATCCATTGGATTTGCTACTACAATAATTTTTGCGTGATCGCGTAAATTATCCGAGCACACGGCACATATTTCTTCCTCCCCGACATTTTTACAGACACCGCAAATTATGGTTCCCTGCTTTAATCCCGTCAGAGCGTTCGCAAAACGTTCTATCTGATCTTGAGGTATGCGGAGTAAATGAAAGGTTAGTCTTTGTGCTGATTTTGGGCCAATACCCGGTAATCCCTGGAAAGAGTCTATGAGTTTTGATATGGATCTTGGAATCTTCACTCAAACATTGTAGCAAATTATTGACTGAAAGGAAGATTCCCGTCCAGCATCCCGAGAAGTTCCGAAGTAGTTTTATCGTTTTTAATATTTGATGGGATCAGGTTATAATCCGTTAATCTACCACTTGTTTTCTCCTCGTTTTTCTTTTTTTCCTGCCTTTTTACACAACAATTGATAAATATCTCTTTTTCGTAAATATCCAAAAATACTTTTTCTACAATATCTCTGTTTTTTGTTGATTCCAAACGTTCTTTATAAAAATCAAAGGGTACCTCTAAATTAATTATCTTACCTTCAATATTCTTTACAGAGCTAGATTTTAATAGTGCGGATATACCGTGATTTTGAGAAGAAACTTCTTTAATTACAGCATTCCATTTTGAGATTATTATAGATAATTCAAGTACAGGAGTGTTATCTTTAGGATTTTCATCTAATTTTACTTTTTCCTTCTTTTCGATGAATTCTTCTTTTCTTGATGTTTGTTTTTCAAAATTTCCATTATTGTTTAAATCAGAATCATTTTCTTTAAAAAAATAGCCTTTGTTATATATTTTCATTACTGCAAGTTCTAAAGGTAATTGAGTAATATAACTACTCTTAATACAGCTTTGTGCTTCAATGAAAATCTCCATTACAGATATTAAATTACCGATTCCTATCTTTTTAGCCTGATTTTTTATTAATTCAATAAGCTCATCTGAAAACTCGAGTTCATCTATACTACTATTTGTTTGAACAAACATTATGTTTCTTAAATATTTCAAAAACTCACCGACCCATACATAAAGATCCACACCGTCTTCATATAATTTTCCAATAAAATGAAACGATTCCTTCACCTTACTTTGCATTATCAGATCAACAAAATTAACAAAAGATTTTAGTGATATTAAATTTGTTAACAATCCTATTTTTATCTCTCCATCAATTATTTGTTGTAATAAGGTTTCTGCATCCCTAAATCCTCCGTATGAGGCGCTGGCTATCTGTTTTAATACATCATCCTCCATCTCAACTTTTTCTTTTTCACAAATATTTTTCAATTTTTCAACAAGTTGGGATATGGTAGCTCTTTTAAATTTAAATATTTGGCATCTTGATTTGATGGTGTCGGGAACCTTTTGAAATTCCGTAGTACACAGTATGAAGCTCACTTTTGACGGCGGTTCCTCCAGAGTCTTTAAAAGAGCATTAAAAGCCTCCGTGGTAAGCATATGCACCTCATCTATAATGTATACCTTATTCTTGCCCTTTGAGGGAGCTAGTTTTATTTTTTCTCTTAACTGTCTTATATCATCTATTCCCCTATTACTGGCAGCATCGCTCTCTATTAAATCCAGATACGATCCGTTTTTTATAGCAATGCATGCATCACATTTATCGCAAGGATCCCCGTCTTTTGACAGATTCGCACAATTTAGAGCTTTGGCTAGAATTCTTGCCGTAGTAGTTTTTCCTGTTCCTCTGGGACCTACAAACATATATGCGTGGACGGTTTTTTTGGATTTAATTTGATTTTGCAGTGCAATAGCAGAGTCGTTGGGCTTTGATATTTCGCTGAATTTTTGAGGTCTATATTTTGTATAATACATATTCTTTGTAGTATAGATAGATTAAAATCTAGTATCCACCAATTAGTATACGACAATTAAAAATAAATTATAATAATGATTTTTATTTAGTTAATTTTTAATTCTTCTTTGATTTTATATGATAAATTTTTAATTATCTCTAACTCTTCCGGTAAAAAATCTGTCAGAACCCAGTTTTCTATGTCGTACACACCTGCTGTACGCCTTCCGATTCCGACTCTTACCCGCCAAAAATCCCTGGATCCTAAATTTTGTATAATACTTTCAACTCCATGATGCCCGGCTGAACCTGATTGATATTGTATTTTATATTCACCAAATGATAGGTCCGCGTCATCGTGAATAACAATTAGATCCTCTTTATCTACTTTATAAAATGACAAGATTTTTGCTATAGCCAAGCCGGAGTTATTCATAAATGTCTGCGGTTTGACAAGCAGAAATTTTTTATTATCTGCAATTTCCGATAACAATCTCTTTTTATAAACAAAGTGAAGATCCATGGTTTTTGCTATATTATCAAGTATTAAAAAACCGGAATTATGCCTTGTAGTTATATGCTTCTCATCAGGATTTCCTAATCCTACAATTATTTTTTCCATAAAAACTACCTAACCTTTTTTATACCGTGTACGGAGTTGTCGTCATCGTCTTCATGATGCACACCCAGAAGATGTAAAATTCCATGAGACGCTAACTCTGCAACCTCCTCCTCAAATGTATTATTATATTTATTTGCCTGTTTTTTTGCCTTGTCAATGTTAACGATTATGTCTCCCAAATAATAATTATCTCCTTCATCCTGCTTTATATCAAAGGATAAAACATCTGTCGGATAATCTCTTTTCAGATATTTTTTATTCAGTTTCTTTACTATCTTATCGGTGGAAAGTTTTACGGTGATAACGATATCTTTCTTGATATCATCTAAAATCTTATTAGACATTTAGATTGTACTTACTCAAAATTTCTTCAAGAATCTCTTTTTCTTTTGTTTCTTTTTGTACAAGATCTTCTCTATTTCCCATTTTATAAGACTCTATTGAATCATTTCTTTGTTTTATTTGCTTATTTATAACTTTCACAATATGCTCATCATTTAGCACAATATTCTGTCCTCTTAATTCAATTTCTTTGTTTTTTATACCTGCCATCAAAAACCTTATCACATCAATTCTTAAAGAATCTTTTGCTTTTTGATATTTAATTAAATCTTGTTGTAAGTCTTGAAGTATCATCGTCTACGTCTTTCTAGAAAAATACGTCTGGCTAATTCTTTTCTTTTTTGTCTGCGTATCTCGCTTGGTTTTCTATATCTTTCCCGATCCTTAACTTCTTGAAGGATTCTAGCCCTATGAACTTCTCTGTTGAAACGTCTTAATGCCTGCTCCAAAGACTCACCCTTTCTAACCTTTATTTTTGTCATACTTATTAAATTGTAATAAAGAAAGAGCTCCAAAAAATTACATCTACTCTAACTTTAGCACTTGATAAAAAAGACACCTCCATTAAAAAAATAATTTCGTATTCAAGTGTCTAGAGTATATACATACATATTCATTTTGGCAAATAGCTATATATTAAAAAACATTACAATAATGAGTAAATATTAAGGTATATTTTATAGCAGAATGAAAACAAATTTTTTAACCTTTTATTGGAAGGAGGTTAAAAATATCTTTGATAGTTACCAAAAATAGTAAGCCAAAAAAGAAGATCATACCCCATTTATGAATGGTTGTTTCAAATCTCTGATCAATTGGTTTTCCTTTTATAATTTCAGCTGTTATAAAGGCGAGTCTCCCGCCATCAAGTGCCGGTAACGGTAAAATATTTATTAAAGCAAGGCTCAAGGATAAAATGCCAATAAAGTCCACTAATCCCAGCACTGCATCTTTTCCCCCAAAGGACAAGATACTCCCGATTACGGAATAAATTCCAACCGGACCGGCAACACCTGCGGAAACAGGCTCAACACTTTTTGTTTTAAATGATAATTTTATAAATTCCTTAAACGCATATGAGGAGTAAGCAAGTACATTATATGAGTGCTGAAATGGTGCTGTTATCTTGTTACTATAATATAGAGTTACTGATTCTGATACATAAACGCCGAGGATACCCTGCCCGTTTTCACCTGCTATAGTACGTATCACTAATCTTCTAAGACCTTTATCAGAATTTATTCTCAAATCTTTAAGAAGGACCGAAACATCTTGGTTTGGTTTATCTTTGACTGCATCTCTGATCTCCTGAACATTGGTGACTTTTACATCATCTATCGATATTACCGCCTCACCGTATTTTACACCTGCGTTTTTGGCTGAGGAGTTATCAGAAAATCCTGATACTACGGTATTTAAAGGTATGCTTTTGCCAAAACTAAATTTATAATCAAAAAATAACGGAATACTCAAGGAATTAAAACCCGTAGATAGAAACAACACATAAAAACAAGAGATGGCCAGTAAAAAATTCATGGTTACACCTGCCACGATAATCACAAATCTTTGTAAAGGTGTTTTATTTAAAAAACTTCTTGGAGATGTTTTTTGATCTTCGGTAGGATTCTCGCTATCTTCACCGTATAATCTCACAAAACCTCCGAACGGTAATGCATTTATTGAATAGGTTGTTTCGCCTATTTTTTTCCCGAAAATCCTAGGCGGTATACCAAGACCAAACTCCTCAACCCTGACTCTAAGTTTTTTTGCAGAAATAAAATGACCAAATTCATGAATAAGAACCAAAATAGATAGGATTAATAAAAATATTAAAAGTGTCATATAGTCAATATTTCTTTGTTTTTGATTTGCCCGGACTCCTCAGCCTCGTTCGCATATTCCTTAACAATTTCCTCCACCTTTTTATAGAGTAAAAATTTTTCGTCTTCGGATATTTCTTTTGACTCAAATTCCTTATCAATCTCTTTCATAGTTTCCTGTCTGATATTTCTTATTGATTGTTTTGTTTCTTCAACCTTTTGGGATACAAGTTTTGTTAAGTCTTTCCTTCTATCCTCGGTAAGAGGTGGTACAGGAACTCTTAATGTACCCCCTGCATCAAGAGGATTAAGATTTAATTCGCTGTCTCTGATCGCATTTCTTATTACTCCCAATAGATTTTTATCCCAAGGAGTAATTATTATTGTATGGGCATCCGACAAACTAATTGATCCGAGTTCTTTAAGGTGCATTTTAGCACCGTAAGCTTCACACATAATACCTTCCAGTAAAGATGGATTTGCCCGACCTGTTCTTATTTGGGTAAGTTCAGATTTAAGGTGATCGAGTGATTTAATTAACTTATTTTTAAGCTCAATACTGTTCATTGTTTATGATTTTATCACAATTATTATTCAATAACAGAAAATTTTACAAATTTTTTTATTTCAATTTTTTCACCGAGTTTTGCTACTTTTTCATTGATCAGATCATTTATTGTCTTTTGTGGGTCTCTCATATACTCCGCCTTTAAGAGCTCCTCGACATTTTTATAATCTTCGGTACAAACCTGCATAGCTATTTCTTTAAGAATAAACTTAAAATCATCTGTTTTGGCTACAAAATCAGTTTCACATGCCAAATGAAGTAGGCTTCCTACTTTTCCGTTGTTGTGTATATAAGAAAATATAGAACCGTCTCCGGCAACCCTACCTGATTTTTTGGCTGCTTTTGATGATACTTTGGCCATAAGCTCCTCTTTTGCTTTGTTAACATCACCATTACTATTTTCAAGAGCCTGCTTTACCTCCAAAACTCCTGCACCGGTTTCATCTCTGAGTAATTTTATTTTTTTAATATCTTGCTGCATAAAAAGTTCCTTATAATTTTTTATTCTTTTTTGTTTTTTCTTTTTTACCCGGATTCTTTTTTACCTTTTTTATTTCCTTTTTTGGAGCTTCTTCCTTTTTTACTACTATATTTTTCTGTTCTTTTATAATTTCGGGGGTCTTTTGATGTTCTTTTT
>MEUV01000008.1:17266-17535 GCA_001772575.1 candidate division WWE3 bacterium RBG_19FT_COMBO_34_6
ATTTCTTCTGATTGATGAGTAGATGTTGAAACAGTCACATCTATTGCTGGAGTTATTTGTTTTTCCAAGGCTTCATCCTCTTTACGTTTCTCTTCAATATTTTTAACATCCAAAACATATTGCTTATAACCTTCTTCGATGGCATCAGCTAATACTTTCACGATACATGCTATTGATTTAATGGCGTCGTCATTACCCGGAATAGGATAATCCACTTCCTTTGGATCAGAATTTGTATCTATTAATGCAATAACCGGAACATTTGATCT
>MEUV01000009.1:0-764 GCA_001772575.1 candidate division WWE3 bacterium RBG_19FT_COMBO_34_6
GTAGGGAGCATATTTAAGTGTGAGAAATTTTTTAAAAGTATTTTCATTAGAAAACTAAATAATGAATTAAGAAACATATCTCTTAAACCACTTACAGAAAAGCCTGTGAAGGGGGCTATAAAATTAGCGTTAACTGAAATAAATAGGAAAATTTAAGGAAGTGTAAGATTTGAAAAAATAATAAAAATAATATCAAATTTGACAAAATGGAAAAGTTTTACTAAGATTTTATTATTTAATTACGTTAAATAAATAAATGGATAATTTATTTAAATTTACCAGAACAGCAAGTCCTAGATTACAAAACAAAATTAACACTTCTGTAATATTTAACTATCTACGCGAAAAACAAGCAATTTCAAGGATAAAGATATCAAAAGATCTAAAAATAAGTCCACCAGCGGTATCAAGGGCAATAGGGAAACTTATTGAAGAAGGTTATGTTATTGAGACAAAGAAAGAGAAGACAAAAAAAGGCAAATGGCCCATTGTGCTTAGAATTAACAATGATAAGGGTTATGTGATAGGACTAGATTTAGGAAAAGAAAAGCTTAATATGGCATTGGCAAATTATAATTGTGAAATAGTGGAAAAACATAAGGGTTTTAGAATTGTTGATGATAGGAACATAAAAGAAAAACTTAAAAAAGAAATAGCCTATTTTATAGGGAAAATTAAGCAAAAAAAAGTTACAAAAAATAAAATAGAAGCAATATATATTGGAATTCCTGCCGTTACTGATATAGATAGTGGGGAAATAATCA
>MEUV01000009.1:872-3611 GCA_001772575.1 candidate division WWE3 bacterium RBG_19FT_COMBO_34_6
CGCACGGCTCAGCTGGAGAAATTGGGGTTAGTGTTATAGGAGCTGAAAATATAGGCTTTAAAAATAAAAACAAGGAAGTATTAGAAAATTTTGCATCTGTTATGGGTCTAAAAAGGAGAACAATTAACGAAATAGAAAATGGAGAAAAGACAACAATCCTTGAAGAAGTAAACAACGATCTTGAAAAAATCGAGGCTAATTTAATTTGCAAAGTAGCAATAGAAAAAAAAGACAAGTTGGCAAAAAAACTAATAGAAGAAATGACTAATTTTTTATCTATTGGGATAATCAACCTAATTTTAATCTTAGATCCGCAAATTGCATTTTTAGGTGGGGATATTACTAAGCTGCCTTATGTAGATAGATTATTTCTAAAACCAATAATAAAAAAAGTCAAAAGTTCAATACCATTTAGAACACCAGAGATAAAACTTTCCTCTCTGGGTGAAAATGCAGGTATTATAGGTGCTTGCTATATGGCAATCGAATCAATTGTTTCAGAAGTTTTTCCTTACAAGATAGAACGGGAAGTATTAACTTAAGAAGTATGAAATCCATGTCTTATTTCCAAAATAAGAAAATAAAAGATTGTAAGAAAAGTTCAAAAGAATTTTTAGAAAATAACAAAATAGAAGTAAAGGCAGTGAAAAACAAAATTGATATTTACAATAATATAGGTAGAATAATGACGAAATTCGAGCTCTTAGATGATAAAGAAATTAGAAAATGAACAAGAAAAGTATTATATAGATTTGTAATGTTGACAAAAGCTAAAAAACCATAAATTTGTAAATAGAAAAATGAACAATAGACAAATTAGAGATCAATTTAAAAAGCTATTTATATTTGTAAATGAGTTATTTAAAAGATTCAGCGAAGAAATAATATTATTTATTATAATTGTAGTTTTTATTTCAACAAGTATTTTTTATTCACCTATTTTTTTCACAAGTTATAATATATTTAATTTACTAAGAAACACATCATTTACTTTTATACCTTCAATCGGGCAGTTATTTGCTATTATATCTGGCGCTATAGATCTTTCGGTAGGAGGTATCTTAAGAATTACTCAGCTAATATCAATTGTACTAATTGGAAATAACTTTTCTGTATTAACTACTATTTTAATAGCTATGTTTGTTGGTCTAGTGATAGGTGGGATTAATGGGCTCTTAGTAGCCAAAGGTCGCCTAGAACCATTAATTGTAACACTAGGAACTTGGACTATATTAGATGGAATTTCTTTATTAGTAACTGACGGCAAAGGAGTAAGTGCTCAAACGACTGGAATTTTTAATACAATAGGTACAGAAAGTATTGGACCTGTTTACTATATAATTATTATAACATTTGTTATTGCCGTAGCAATGGGCATAATATTACATAAAACAAGTTTTGGTAGAAAAGTTTATAGCATTGGAGATAATGAAAAAGCAGCTTATTTTAGCGGTATAAGTGTTTTAAAAACAAAAATATTAGTTTTTATTATCTCAGGGATATTATGTTCATTGACAGGTTTTTTAATGGCAGCAAGAAGTGCGGCTTTTAAACCTGTAACATATTACGGGGGAGCATCGACCATTGAACTTGCAACTATTGCAGCTGTAGTTCTAGGTGGGGCAAAAATGACTGGTGGACGAGGTACTTTAATAGGAACTTTTTTAGGAGCTTTGCTAACTATTCTAGTTTTAAATGTTTTAGTGCTATCTGGAATTCAGCCTCACCTACAGCGCGTTGTAATAGCAGTGATTATTATAGGAACATTATTAATTTCGTCGATACGTAGAAGGTCTAAAGAAGAATTATACTAGAATAAGGAAATTATGAGTTCTATAGATTTAAAAATTAATAATATTAGTAAAAATTTTGGACCAATTAAAGCTTTAGATAATGTGTCTATTACAATAAACTCAGGAGAAATTCTAGCTTTAGTTGGAGAGAATGGTGCTGGTAAGTCAACCTTAATTAAAATTATTTCAGGTGTGATTAAACAGGATCAAGGAACAATGTATATAGGTAAAAAATTATATAATCCTAAAAGTCCCCACGATGCACAACTCCTTGGAATTAGCACTGTATTTCAAGAGAGTTATTCTATAGAAAATATGTCAGTAGCTGAAAATATTTTTATAGGACAAGAAATAAAAAGAGGGCCATTTTTAAGGTCATCGAAGATGTTAAAAGAGGCTTTATCTTTGTTAAACCGTTTATCAATAAAAATAAATCCAAGAAAAAGAATGGAATATCTTACTTCTTCTGAAAAAAAACTTATAGAAATAGCTCGGGCTGTATACCGAAAAGTTAAAATTTTAATATTAGATGAACCTACTGCAAATTTCAATGAATCTGAACGTCAAACTGTTTTTGATCTAATTCACAGATTAAATAAAAATGAAAAGATAATAGTTATATATATATCCCATCGTATTTCAGAAATTTTTGGATTATGTGATCGGGTTGCTGTATTACGAGATGGGAAGAATGTATTCATGGGTAGAACTAAAGAAATAGAATTGAAAGACTTAATTCAAAAAATGATAGGAATACGTATTGATAAATTATATCCTAAATTGATAGAACCAAGTTCAAAATATAAACTAATAGCAGAAAATCTAAGCGTAAAAGATAAATTATTAAAAAACATTTCTTTTAGAATCAGAGCTGGTGAAATATATGGAATTTATGGCATTGTAGGAAGTGGTTGCATAGATCTTATAAAAGTTTTTTATGGATTAT
>MEUV01000009.1:3660-4409 GCA_001772575.1 candidate division WWE3 bacterium RBG_19FT_COMBO_34_6
CCTGGAGACAGAAAAGTTCATGGGCTCATGCTTAATATGGATATTTTACACAATATAATAGTTGCTAATTTTAATGAATTTACCCTTAAGGGATTAATAAGAACTGAAAAAGCAAAATCATTGACTAAAGATGTTATTTACAGGATGAATATAAAACCAGCGGCACATAATACATTATTGCGCAATTTAAGTGGTGGTAATCAACAAAAAACAGTTATTGGTAAATGGATTTATCAAAAATGTAAGCTTTTTATTCTCCATGAACCAACAAGAGGGATAGATATAAAGACGAAGGTTGAAGTTTTCAATAATATAAATAATATAAGTAAAAAGGGTTTGGCAATTATAATAATTTCAGGTGAGATAAAGGAGTTAATGGGTATCTGCCACAAAATCGGAGTAATAGCTGATGGTAGATTGATTAAAGAATTTGATAGAAATTCTTTTAGTGAAAAAAATATATTGGTTTCAGCATTACCAAGAAAAGTTGAGGATAAATATGAAAGTTAATCTAAAGAATTTAACACCGCCTATAGTTTTGATCATATTAGTTATTATTGGTACAGTGTTATCCAAATCATTTTTTTCATTACAAAATTTTACTAATATTTTATTATACAATACCGAAGTAGCATTAATTGCAATGGGACTTTTATTTATTATTATCTCTGGCAATGGTGGAATTGATCTTTCCGGTGGAGCTACACTAGCTATTACTAGTATTTTAGTTGCTCAATATTCTTTGACCT
>MEUV01000009.1:4417-4890 GCA_001772575.1 candidate division WWE3 bacterium RBG_19FT_COMBO_34_6
ATAGGAAGTCTTCTTTTAGCTATTAGTATGGGGGCTTTTATAGGGTATTTAAATGGTACTATGATTACTAAAGGTAATGTCGAACCATTTATAGCAACATTTGTTATCGGCTCTCTTATTAGAGCAATAACCCTATTTTATACAGGAGGTTATCCAATACTTAAAAATATTAATCCTACTATTGAGGCAATTATGAAGAAAAAGATGTTTAATATTCCAATACCAAGTTTCTATTTCATTCTAATTTTTATTATCAGTTTTATTGTTCTTAATTATACAGTTTTTGGACGCCGATTGTATGCAATAGGAACAAATATGGAGGCTGTATCTCTTAGCGGGGTCTCTGTAAAAAATACGCAGACTTTACTTTATATAATTTCAGGTGTTCTCGCCGGAATTGCAGGACTTCTAACTACTGGAAGAATAGGTATGGGTGAACCTCGTGTAGGGATAGGTATAGAATTAGATGCAAT
>MEUV01000009.1:4904-5224 GCA_001772575.1 candidate division WWE3 bacterium RBG_19FT_COMBO_34_6
ACAGCTGCTGGAGCCTTTATTGGTATCCTGATATTTTCAGTTATTATGAATATTATGAGAATTTTAGACTTGTCAATATATTTTCAGCCAATTATTAGAGGAATTATAATAATTTTGGCTGGAATATTACTAAGTAGACCAAAAAACTACAGTTACATCCAGTATTAAATATAGATATGCTTTTGGTCTATAGAAAATTAAAAAAGAAAGGAGGTTAATTAGAATATTACTAAAAAATATTGAAAAAAGTCCAGCAAAAAATTTAAAAAAGGGGGTAAATTATGAAAGTAAGAAGGGTATTAATTGCAGTAGTTGTTATA
>MEUV01000010.1:0-9851 GCA_001772575.1 candidate division WWE3 bacterium RBG_19FT_COMBO_34_6
AACATCGGCAATAAAGGGAGATATGGGTTTTAAACAAAATTATCAATCAATTACCCAGCAAATAATAAATTCAATAAATCTTTATGAGGAAGATAGACCTGCTCCTGATCCTTTTATTGTCTTTGAGAACAAAGGCAGTGGTGTTTATTTTAAATATTCAAGAACACTTAACTCTACCTGTTGTAAAATCCCAATTCCAATTCCAAAAACCATGGGTATTAGCTCCTTAATTTTTCTATCTCAATCGGATGATGATCATACACTTGGTGTTTTTTATGATGTAGGATCCAAAAATATGTCGTATGAAAATTATGTAAAAGATCAAATTAATCTATTAACCGATGATTTTAAGATTATCAAAGGATATTCACCCAGCGGAAAAATTGAGGAGTTTGAAGTAAACGGTCAGAAAGTAACAAAACTTGTCAATTATTACTGGAGGGGAACTGATATATATTATGTCAAATCAAATAGCAGAAATAGTATTCTTATTTTTAGTATGACGGACTTTTCGCAATCGTTATTTGATGAGATCTTAACTTCCGTTAATTTTAATTAAAGTCCAAAAAAATTTAGAATCTCATTTGTTGCTTTAAAACTATCTTTCGAAAAGAATTTAATAGGGTCGAACAATCCGCCCGGCCATATATGAGCCCCGTTCACAGAATAGAATAATACCTTCTTTCCATCCCAACATTCGTTATAAATCTCTTTCTGGTAATCATCCCTTTTTGCTATTTCATTAGGATATTTATTGCATCCGTTGTTATCAAGCCAAAAATTTACGCTGTCATAAGCTGCTGAAAATTCATACAAACCTCCGGATCCGACACCTCCGTCAAATAATATAGACTTATCAAACCTACCGTGGATAATGGCGATGGATACCGGTTTATAAGATTTGTTTATTAATTTAATTTTCTCATCTTCCTCTCCTTTACCTCCCACTGCTGCATTAACAACGGCTACAGCTGATATCTTATCGCTTAATTTTGACGCCAAAGAATAGGCGAGCATTCCCCCATTTGAGTAGCCTATTATATAGATTTTATTTTTATCAATTGTGTAATTACTACTGATCTCGTCAATTAAAGCACTAATAAAACCTACATCATCAATGTTTTCTTGATATGCGAAGCTGCAGCAAAACTCGCTGTTCCAAGATCTTGGAGAAAGCATACCTTTGGCTTTTAGACCATAAGGATAAGCTGCAAAAAATCCTTTTTTGTCTGCCTGAGAGCTAAATCCTGTATAAAGTTCCATTATTCTAGGGTCATCAGTCAATCCGTGCAAAGAGATCACAAGAGGATATGACTTGCCGCCATCAAGATTGCTAGGTATATGCAATCTATATCTTCGGTCAATATTTTGAAATTTAATTATTTTTTCTTTTGATTTATAAGAACTTAATCCAAAAAAAATAGAAAGTACCAAAATAATTAATACCAACAAGGAGATAAAAAAATGTTTTATCATACAAAAAAATTATATACGGGATATCTAAATATAAAAAGGTCTAAAACAGTTTAATTTGAGATTTCTTTAATTTTTGTTTATTTATTCTCTTTTGCTCTCTTGCCATATTCTCATCCTCAATATATCTCACATCAGGTAAATTAAAAAATTGTTTATAGTTTGATGCATAAAGGTCACGTTTTTTATAAGTCTTTGGAGAGATCAGGAATAAACCCTTTTTTGCTCTTGATACTGACACATAAAAAAGCCTCTTATCTTCGTCGGTTTCAAATTTTGATGGAATAAAACCGTTGTTAAAAAAACATAAAAATACGTAATTAAACTCTAAACCTTTGGCGGAATGCATTGTTAATAGATTGATCTTGTCTGATTTTTCATCATACGAATCGTTTGCGAGCATGAAGTCATAATATTCGATAAATTTTTGATATGAATTTTCATAATGATCAAATTCGTTTATTAACAGACCAAAATCCACAAGGTACTCTTCGTCCTTATTCTTACTGTTGGATAGTAGTAAATTTATTAAAGACGGTATTGTCTCGGAGAACTTTTTATCCAGATTAATTTGTTTTGATAAATTTATCTCGTCGGTTGTGATTTCATAATTATTGTCTAATAAATATTTAATAATTTTATAGATTATTTTTGTTTCTTCCCTAAAAAATAAAGAGTCTTCCCCTATTACTTGGTATGGAGCTCCTAAATTAAATAATTTTTTCTTTACCGTTACGGCATGTTCATGATTTCGGTAAATAACGGCAAAATCCGAAAACCTGATGTTGTTATCTAATTTTTCAGAAGTACTGGATGCATTCTGTAAATTTACACCTCCTATTTTTGAATTAATAAAATCAATAATCCACTGAGCTTGAGTATTTTGATTTAATGTATTCACCAAAGCAACGTCATAAAAGTCGTTTTTTATACCGGTTATACTTTGTTTTGGAAAAATTTGATTTATTATTTCTATTATTTTACTGTTATTACGGTAATTTTCGTTCAAATAAAATATTTTACAGACAGGGAAATCGTTTTTGAACTGATCAAAAATAGCCGAATCAGCTCCCCTAAAAGAATAGATTGATTGGTTCGGGTCTCCTATTACACATATATTCCGGCTACCTCCTACAAATAATTTTATTAATTCGTATTGAATTTTACTTGTATCCTGAAATTCATCTATAAAAATGAATTTATATTTTTTTAATTTTTGTAATCGGACGGCATCATCATTCTTTAACAAAAAATAAGTTTTTATGAGCAGGTCATCAAAATCCCAAAAGCCTTCTTTTTGTAAAATTTTTTCATATTCCAAAATTATTTTTTTGTCTATTTTATAATCCGCTAAATTTTTATATCTGGATATACCTACCTCCACCTCTTGGAACCTAAGTCCAAATTGAGATGAAATTACATTTATAATCTTTTTTCTTTGATGATCAGGGATGATTTTATAAGAAATATTTTTTGTTTTTAGAATATAAGAGCAAAAAGAATGGAAGGTGTATCCGAAATCAGGTAAACCAAGTCTTTGATTTATCTCATTTACTGCCTTGTTAGTAAATGTTAAAGCTAAAATATTCTGATGGGGAATTTTTAATTCATTTACTAATTTATTGATCTTCAAAATTAATGTTGCTGTTTTACCTGTTCCCGGACCGGCAATTATTATTTGAGGTCCGTAAATATGTTTCAAAATTTCTAATTGTTTTTTATTTGGAAGAATTTGATCTGTCATGATTTATAATTTTAAGCTCAACTGCCCAGCGGTTGCAGTACTTTCGCCGGGGGAAAATACTCTAACAACTCCGTAAACTCCGTCATACCCCGGTTCAATAAAAACCTCTCTTTTTCTCATTTTCTCTATTGCATGAGCTAATTTTGTATGACCGCATTTTTCTAATTCGGATATGCTTAGGTTTTTTAGAATACTTAACTCGCTGCCAAACTTTGTGTATAAAAATTCATAATCAGCTATAACCTTTACCGAATTTTTTACATTATAAATTTCTGATAATATCTCCAGCAACGGGATCAAAAATTCTACACTTTTATGACTTTTTGGTACAAAATTCTCCGGACGGTCGGCTAGTTGATCAACTCTGTTTAACACTCCTATTACAAGATCTTTGTGACATTTTGGACAAATATTGTTGTACGATTTTGTCTGAGCCGGGGTAAGTCTTACGCTGCATTTCCTATGCCCGTCAAGATGGTACATTCCCTCCTGAGGAAAAAACTCAATAGTACCGACAAGTCTTTGATCATTGGTTTTTATAGCAGAAAGTAAATCATCATAACTAAGGCCGCAATCAAATATATTTGCCTCTCTTCCCAGTTTTTGGACAGAATGAGAATCAGAGTTTGATATTATAGCTATTTTGTCCAAAGCCGAAAGTCTCCAATTCATAAAGGGATCTGATGAGAGTCCTGTTTCTATGGCACAAATTTCCGGTGTGAGCTCCTCAAAAGCTTCATTTATGGTATCAAAACCTGATTTTGAACCGAACATAGAAAACCACGGAGTCCAAATATGCGCCGGAATTAACAATGCTTTATTATTTGTCTCTTTTACAATCTTTAAAAGAATTTTACTGTCAAGCCCAAGTATAGGCCTACCGTCAGATTTTAAATTTCCGATTTTTGAAAGTTTTAAATTAAATTTTGAAACACTGTCAATATCAGGAAAAATAATTAAATTATGCATTCTTCTTGTTTTTGAATATTTTGAGTAGATGTTGCTGATCTCAGTAGTTAAAATAAATCTCACCGAGTTGTTTTTGACAGATACCGGAAGCTTCTCTTCAATTTCTTTTGAGTATATATTTTTTAATTTGTAAAGCCCGTGTTCAGCAGGTTCCAGTTTGGAATTTATTTCCTCAAACCACAGAGGGTGGGTAAAATCTCCGGTTCCGACCACATTGATACCTTTTATTTTGCACCATTTGTATATATTTTCTAAGGTTGACTGCTTTGACGTTGCCCTGGCATACTTTGAATGTAGATGAAAATCAGCAATTATTTCCATTTATTTTTGCAATAAATAAATAAACATTAAAATAACCTCCATTACTAAGAATACTATAATAAGATATTTTTCATAAAAATATTTTACTCTTCTATTTATTCTAAATAATTTTTTGAAAAATACTGCTAAAATACCGATCAATATTATGACAAAAAAGCCTCCTATAGACAGATTTGTTACGGAAAGCAAATCTACGAACCAATTATCTTTGGAAGCAAACTTTATATAATTCGCAAAAAGATAAGGGATGGTCATTAAGTTTAATGAAACTGCAAATGAAGGTAAATAATTTATCTGATCGTCGGAATAATTTTTTTTAAAAATAAATCTAATTTTTTCTTTTTTTAGTTTTTGTGAAAAAAGATAGGTAAAAAATATAATATTACCCAAAAAGCCTACGTACTTAAAAAAATGGGTAACATTTTCTAATAATAACTGCGAATTAACAAATATAATTTTTGCAAAAAATAATAATATTAATATAAAAATCTGTGAGGAAAGAAAATAATAAGACAACGGTAAAATTGTAAATTTTAATCTTTTTTTATCATAACTCAAAAAAAATAATAACGTTATTAGAAAAAGCAATGGTTGAACAAAAAATAGTTCTCTGCCTTTTAGGATAAATATGAAAAGTGGAAATCCGGAATTGACAACGATATGTCCCGGAATAGTATTTTCATAAACCTGAGCGTTTGAAAAAAGAAAAAATAAAGGCAGTGAATAAAAAATTATTGTTAATAAGATTTTTTTAATCACACCGACATTTTAGCAAATATCATAAAGGTAGGGTATTCACCTGATCAGAACTATAGCATTAGGAAGACTTCTTCCGGGACCTACAACATATCTGCCATCAACGTACATGGCGGATGATCCCCCTCCGTCAAGATTTAAGGCGTATTTTGCACCAAGAGATCTCATAACATAAGCTGCTTCCTCAACCGTAGCATTATAGACAATAGCTAAATAAATATTTTCTCCTCCTATCCCGACAACACCACGGGTACCTTTTATCTTTTGGTAAGAGGTCATATCATCACTTTTTACAACAACTTCTCCATTTTTCAGTAAAGACGGGTAATTGGATATACCCGCATCAATGCCGTTTCCGCCATAATCAGAACTTTTTTTATAAAATTCCGCTGACCCCCCGTTAAAGGTCATAAGACCGGTTTTGTACCAGGAAAGAGCATCTTTATTAAGCCATTTTTTCTTATTGGAATTGTATAAAGCATAATCAAAGGAATTTACTTTTCCGCTGCAAGAGGAATAGTCAGGCGGACAAAAATAAGAACCGTTCATTCCGGCAAAACCGTTATTTTCTTTAACATAATCCTGTAATGATTTTGTAGGGCAGTTATCTTTACAATTTTCTGACGAAGCTGAAACTGTTTTTACTCTCACTGATGAGATCGCAACTTTTATTAGACTGGTTCCATAAGTTCCCTTCTCTGTTTGTACATTAAGATAGCTGTACCCAGCCGAAGCTGCCGGAGCAGGAGGGGGAAGGGTAGCTAAATATTTCTCATAATCGTCATCCAGCTTTTGATTGGCTTCCTCAATTTGACTTGTTAAATCTTCAAATTTCCTGTCAATCAAAAATTGGCCCCAGCTTGCCAATAAAGTCTTCTGTTCATCGGTTTTTAATTTTGCAGTTTCGTTTCTTTTTAATTTTCCGGCAAAATCATCGTACATTTCATAAATTTTATTAACATTTGAGTAAGTAGCTCCTTCCGGTGTATTTTTAACTTTATCAAGTTCTGTTTCCACCAAAGACAGCTGGTCTTCCAAATTCTGTTTTTCCTGCAAAGCCAGGTGTTCGTTAAATAATTCTTCGGATAAATTTAATTTAAAATTCTCCTGGGAGACCTTCACCTCTTCCTGGCTCATCTTGAGACTACTTATAGATTTATTGGATTTGTATATTAAAAAACTTAGAAAAATAATAGGAGTATATACTATTAAAAATATGAAAATAAAAAGTAAGGTACGTTTGATATGAAGATGAGGCAGTTTCATAGATGTTACTATTATAATCAAATATCATAAAAATAGAAATAAAAAAAGATCGATTTATATTTTTAATAAATTTTTATTTTTCAAATCTTGAGTTTCTTAAAAGTGCCAATAAAGTATTATTAGTAAAATTATCCTTACGACCATAAGCAATTTGTACTGTCGCCCTCATTTGGTTAATAACATCATAAGACTGGGTATTTTCCGGACCAAATTGTTTTATTAATTTAATATTTAAACCTCTAAGATCAGATTCCTTCAAAGGACTAAGTTTTTCGCCATTAGCAACTTTTTTCTGTAAATATTCCGCTTCTATCAGATATTTCATAGCATTTTCAAACATCCCTTTCTGAGAGAGACCGGGATTAAGTTCGCCCCAAACAAAAGCCCTTTCTTCTGAATTACGGTCATTTTCCAGTGCTATTTTATACTGCTTATACAAAACGGGCATCATTTCCATAAATTCGTCAGCCGGAAATTTTTCTTTACTATAGTCATGAATTACTTTTTCCTGTTTTTGTACGGATGGTTTTTCTAATAATTCTAATTCCTGTGTTTCTAATAAGTCAGACATACTAAGATTATAGCAAAAAAATTGCCGTTACGGTTTTAAAAGGTAACGGCGTAGAAAAAAATTTATTTATTATTCCAAGCTTTCCAGGTATTCTGCTTGTTTTACTGATAGATAAATATCCCCAAGATAAGAACTGTTATCGCCTATTTTGGAAAAAGATTGAAAAACTAATGCTTTTCCCCAGGGAAAACCTTCTCTTGTTTCATTGAAGATTAAAATTTGATCAGAAACAATACATTTTCCTGTGTGATCATAAAGTGGTGCTAGAGTCTTATAACAATTTCCGGGTACCATCCATATTTTGGTCATTTGTTCTCCTTTTTTTGATTTTGGTAAAAAATACTACATATTCAGGAAAAAGTCTATTGCTATAATAAGTATATGGATATTTCAGATTCACAAAATTTTCTTAACGATAAGTGGCTTGTTTTAGAACTGATAAAAAAATCAAGTATTAATAAAAACGATATTGTCCTGGATATAGGTGCGGGAGAGGGAATTATTTCTCTTATTTTATCCGACCTTTGTAAAAAAGTTATTGCTATCGAACTTGATAATAATTTATTTATTAAACTAAAAAAGAAATTTGAAAAAATAATAAATATCGAGATTATAAACCGGGATTTTCTCTCAAGTTCTTTGCCTGATCTTGATTATAAAGTATTTTCCAATATTCCTTTTAATCAAACATCAAGTATTATAAACAAATTATTTTTTTCGCAAAATCCTCCGCAAGATTCTTATTTGATAATTCAAAAAGAAGCTGCTCTTAGATTTATGGGTGAAGGTGAAGGAACACTTGTATCTCTTTTGTTAAAACCGTTTTTTAATTTATCAATTTTGTATAATTTTAAAAGAACGGATTTTACTCCTCCACCTTCTGTAGATATAGTGCTTTTGAGAATTCAAAAACTACAATGTCCGTTAATTTCACAAGATGAACTACAACTATATAAAAACTTCATGTCATTTATTATTTTGCAGCAAAGTTCATCTTTAAAAAAACGTGTTAGAAGATTATTTATGCCGGCGGAATTTTATAGTATATGCAAAATATTAAATCTTAATCCGAAAGGTACAATAAAAAAAATAGCATTTGAGCAGTGGCTGGGACTTTTTAAATACTTCTTATCCTTAAAGAACCAAAAAACTTTTAATAATAAAATAAAATTAATACAAAATTCATTTAAAAAATATTTATCAATTAAAGATAATCAACCAAAAGTCCGTAAAACAAGATTTAAAAGATAGCTTAAGTAAATTTGACTTATAGTATATCGAGAGATATAATTTGCTATCCACTCGAAAGTGATAGAGACTTACACATGTTCTGCTCTTGAAAGGTGGTGAGACATAAATGAATAAAATTAAATTAGCGGTAGCAATAGCTACAATCGCTGTTATTACAGCATACTCTTCTTTTACCTATGCAGCCACAGGAAACGGTTCCTTATCCGGAGCTCACTATAACTTGAATATTATAGGAGTACCTAAAAATAAAACCGCGACTATGGATGATAACCAAGGTCATAGAATATTTGTTAATTTGGACAGTATTTCAAAAATTTATCTTTCACAGGGACCTTTTGCCGTATTAGATGCCAACGGAACCGATGGTAATGGAGCAAAATTCCAATTACCAAATCCGGATCCCGATAATGACGGAGTGACGGTCTATTCAGTTTACGCCAGGTCTTTGGGTAAACCGGGTGGTAAATCTACCACTACAACCTGCGCAACTGATTTAGACGGAACCACATGGTGTTCAGTCGAATCCATGGTGATGGTGAGAGAAAAAGGTAAAAGCTTATTTACCAATGTTTCCAAACAGTTGCTATATGTCTATGCTGATGTTGACAGTGATGGAACCATAGAAAGGTATCCACTTTTTGATTCAGCAATGCAAGACTATTATTGGAATTATGACAACAACGGAATGAAATTGGTTCAATTAAGATTTTACGAAGTATCTACTGACGTTAACTAAAAAGTTAATACAAAAATCCTTTCCACCTGCCCGGAAAGGTAAAGGCATTGCTTAATCAATAATCCAATAATTGCGGCTATATTCGGAATATTTCAATATCAGTTCGACTCTTTTATTTATAATATCCTCACTAAAAACTTCATTAGATTTTAGATATATAAATTTTGAACCTTCAATAAAACATCCCTCCGGAATTACTGAGGGGTAACCAAAATGAGGATCTGAGGTTAAACAATCATTTTCCAAAATCTTATCAACAAATGTACATACCATAGAATAATCTTCTGGATTTTTATTTTTGATTTTTTTCAAAGCAGCTCTTATAGTATCTTCGTTTCCGGATAAAATGTTTCCGTTAATTTTTATATAGCAATTATTAATCGGATCATAATAATCGATGGAATTTGAGATAAAATAAAAAAATCCAAAAAAGATCGTAAATAGAAAAATGGCTTTTAAAATCTTTCCTATCATGGTGCTACTATCCTTCCCAAAAGTGCTGAATCTTTTTTGTAGCATTCATCCTCATTTAGCACTCCTGATGATTTGTACTGTAAAAGATGACAAACTTCATGGACAATTACTGCAGAGGTTAATGCAGGATTATTTTTACTAATATTGGTATAAATATTTTTTGGTTCTTTAAAATAAAAGCAACCTCCCGAATATCCTCCGCAGTTTGGATTGGGATTTATAACATTAACATTTTGACAAAGGTCCTTATACTCATTTAGAGATGAGTATTTTAATATACTTATTCCCTC
>MEUV01000010.1:9892-12452 GCA_001772575.1 candidate division WWE3 bacterium RBG_19FT_COMBO_34_6
TAGCAAGTGCACAATTATCCTTAAAATTTATATAATAAAAATCTTTGGTTAAAAACCAAATAAATAATAATGGAATAAAAATTTTAGATAATTTATTTATTAGGTTCATATAACAAATGCTAAATAAATAATACACGATTAAAATGTAATGTGTGATCTTTGTAAACATATTCAATTTTTTTTGCCGAATATAGCTATAATTAATATAGCTGTGAAAAACCTGCTCAAAAACAATTTCGTTGCTCAGATATGAGGCTTTCTACATAGGAAGATTTTTACTATCTTATTTGCGTAATTACATCGATTACAACATCCGGATCACTGGGTGGATAATATAGTGATATCAGATCTACATACTCGTCTATTTGTTCTATTTGTTTGATTAGCTCATCGCTTGTTAACTTTTTTCTAGCATCTTGTTCCCCAGGAATACGAGCATTAATGTCAAGCTGCACCCAAACCTCCACATTTTTATTATTCATTTTGATATTTTCAGACATCTCTTTTACTTTTTCGGAAAAATTATCCATTAATTGATAATTACGAAGTTGGATTACAACTGCGTCTGCATTTTGACCAAGTTCCGCCCCATATTTTTCTGCATGAATAGCCAAAGGAGCGAAGACGTAAAATAATCCATTTTCTTTAGCTACCTCATACGCCTCTTTTTCTTTGTTTACAAGTTCATCTTTTGAGATCCTAGCATCCTCCAAATTATAACCAATTATTTTTATATTATTTAGTATGGCTGTCTTGAAAGATTCTTGTTGATCATCATTTTTACCATATATAAGAAGCGGTTTACCTATTTTTATAGAATTTAATTTATTTACTTCTCTAGCACGTACCTCAATAATATCATCTGCATTTGCGTATTTATTCAGTGTGTCTACAATATTCTCGTTTTGTAGATTAGTTGCAATTCTTATACTTGAAGGCTTATCAGGTGCGGTTGGGTTACTTAAATTAGGATCTAAAGTAGATTTCTTATTTGTTTGTCTTATAAACAAAAATAGGATAAGAATTAAAATAATAAATAAAAATATTTTAATTAAATTATTATTTTTCATATAAATTGGTGACCCCACGGGGAATCGAACCCCGGTTTACGGAATGAGAATCCGCCGTCCTAAACCTCTAGACGATGGGGCCTTGCTTCGCCTTTGGCGGCGCAAGATAAACCACATGACCACAACACGTATTTTACCAAAAGAATTTTACAAAGTATAATAAAAATACGATGAAGCTTCCAAACATTAACAAACCGTTAAAATTCACTATAATGTCGTTTTTTGTGATAAGTCTTTTTGTTGCATCATATATATCTTTTGTTGGTTACCAACCAAAAGCGTTGGGAGAGCTAAGAGAAGTAAAAGGCTTTAAAACAGAAAACGCTGACAGTCTGGAAATGCCATATCCCAGGTATGCAACCGGTATCGCCCAGGATAAAAGTATAAATTCAAATAAGTATACCTTTCAGACTGATAAATCACCGGCAGAGATCCAACAATTTTATAATAATATCCTATCCGATGAGGGCTGGAGAATAAAAAGAGAAGGATCCAGTGACAGCTTTACAACTGTTGAGTATAGAAAAGATAATATTCTGGTAAAAGTATGGGCATATTATGATCAGGATGCAAAATTTACTTTTGCCAGCGTAGAAGCGATAAGATTAGTAGATTAAATTATTCTTTTGTACCAATAAGATATATTGCTCTCCAAGCTTGATAATTGGTTTTGAAAGTATCATCATATAAAATTTTGTTGTCTCTTGTTACTTTTCTGGTAAAAGAAACATTTGCGCCCCAAGCCGGAAAATCAATTTGTCTTGTGGTACCTTTTGCCAATGTGGGATCGTCCTGATACAAAGGTGTTGGAGGTGCCGATTGGCTTGAAATGACCGGTTCTGAAATTTCTACTTTTCTACCATCCGGAGTTCCAAAGATTTTAAATGAAAGCATTTCTTCTTCCGGTTTCTGATACAACTGGATGAGTATATAATTTGGTGTATCGTTTTTGAATTCCAGATCCAATGATGGTTGATAAACAGAGGCATCGATCCCTACCGGACTTTCCAGCTCATAATATCGGACACGGTAAGCATGCGGATGCCTTGTTATAATAGGAAGTCCTGCGTTCAACGCAGCCCTAAACATAGTGGTTGATGTCTGGCATACTCCTCCCCCGTGACCTAAAACTGTCCTGCTCCCTAATATTACCCAAGCAGCATCGTAACCGGTAGCAGCAGTAACTTCGCCGATTGAATTATTAAAGGAGTAGATCCCGCCGGGTGGTACCAATACCCCGTCTGTTCTTTCTGCTGCCAAAGTTAAATTATGAATTCTTCCTTCAGCAGAACCCGAATATTTTGATTTTCCTTCACCCAAAAGTGCATAGATTCCATAATCCTTTGCAGTGACCATCCCGTTAATTGGCATGGTTTTAACTTCAGCTTGCGGACTTTTATCAAACAAGGATTTTCTAAAATTTTCTGTGGTGGCATCAATATCCAGTTCTAACCCATCCTGAATTAATTTGAAACTTATTACCTTATCTC
>MEUV01000010.1:12464-14108 GCA_001772575.1 candidate division WWE3 bacterium RBG_19FT_COMBO_34_6
CAACCCTACCCCTTGGAAGTTTATTAACAACCGGAGCTATTCCATCCAGGAATGTTTTAAAATTGACTTTATTAATTTCCAACACTTTTTCATCCGGGTCATATGTCAAAAATTCTATTTTTTGCTCAGGTGTCAGATCCCACTTATTTTTCTCGTATGTGATCATCAAAGGCGCGAATACTATCTTTTCCGCTTCTGATAAAAAATTAGTAATATCAGCAGATTTTATCGTGGGTCTGCTTTCTTCCACTAATATTTTCAGATCATCAAAATTAAACTGGTCAAAGGATTTGATAATACTTTCGTATAAAAGCTGCTCATCTATCTGTTTTCCGACACTTTCTTCCTGTATCGCCAGCTTATTTTTATCTTTTATATAAAAAAATGCGTTTTTAGGCGGTACGTTAAGCTCACCTTTGATACCGGAGATAAAATTACCGAATTTTTTATCATCAAAATCATAAAAAGCAGGGATATAAAGATTTTTAAAGACTCCGGCGATCTTATCTTTTGTATCAACCCAAAAATTTCCCGTTCTACCGACCTCAAATGCCCTATTTACCGATGCCTCCCAATTATATTTTAGATCAATATCCTCGCTTTTAAATTCATACTCTTTACCATCTCCGACAAGTTTTAATTTTTTATCATTTAATTTTTCATATTCGATCAAACGGTTTACTGCATTATTGTAGGTTAAACCGCCGAGTCTGATCCCGGCAATCCTCACACCAGGAATTAACCTTTTGGCAAAAAAAACATGATAAAAAGAGATTAGGATTAATATGATCAATAAACTGAAATAATAAGGTTTTATGATTGAAATAACGGTTTTTTTATCTAACAGTCTTGATCTCCGGAATACTTTATTGGGTTGGTTGGGGCTGTTCTCTGGATTTTTCATTAGTCTTCATTTTTATTAAATATTTACTTGGACTTTTACCCATATCAATGACCTCATCAGCTTCTTCAAAAAGCCTGGCTGACCCTGTTTTACCAAAGCAGATAACTTCTGTTCTTACTCCCTGGCTTCTTGCATAGTCCAAAAGATCCGTATAATCCCCGTCTCCGGATACGAGTACCAATACATCAATCTTTGACAACATTCTAACGGCATCCATACAAAGCCCGACATCCCAGTCACCTTTTTTGGCTCCTCCCAAAAATACCTGTAATTCTTTGACTCTTACTTCAAATCCAATTTTTTCCAATGCTTCAAAAAAATTCTGTTCATCTGATATGTCGGCTTTGACAACATAAGCAAATGCTCTAAGAAGCCTTCTTTGAGCCACGGCATCTTTGAGGACATTAGCGTAATTTACTTTGGAAAAATATAAATTCTTGGCGGAATAGTACATATTTTGAATGTCTACAAATACTCCGACTCTTTGTTCTTTTTGTTGTGTAGGGTTCATAGTGATATTTTACTGTAAAAGCTTCTTGACAACAATGAATTAATGACAATATTATGTAGTATGAGTTTTTTAGATAAATTAAAAGCCTTGTTTGGACCTGCCAAACCTGCTGAGCCTACACCTGAGCAGCCCGAGCAACCAACAGAGCCCACACAACCACAACAATAATAGTTTTTTAAATCTCTTTTGTATTTACATATAAGATGTGATTTTTAGTATATGTAGTGAT
>MEUV01000010.1:14117-15369 GCA_001772575.1 candidate division WWE3 bacterium RBG_19FT_COMBO_34_6
GGTGTAATGGCAGCACGCTGCGCTCTGGACGCGGAAATTGGAGTTCGACTCTCTGCTCCCCAGCCAACTTCTTTTTTTATATAGCGTATAATTACATTGAGAATAATTATGTTGCACATTTCTAAATTTAAAAAAAATTTTATATCAATCTTCCTACTAGCCATCGTTCTTATTATCACCATTTTCACACTAAAACAATTTATATCTAACGATAAAACAAAAGATAATAATCCAATAACGGAAAAAACTACGTCACGTCCAGCTATTGGTGTTGCAAGCATGCAAGATAATGATTGGTTTAACACCTGGGCAAATAAGGATGACATGACTGTTTATTTTGGTAATGAATTGGATTTTTCCCAGATTAAACGACCTCCCATAGGTAAAGTTGCATGGAATGTCCCAAATTTTTCCACAGTCATAAAAACTAAAAACCTCTGGCTAAATAAAATAGACGTGATCATATACGATTATGAGATGTGGGATAATACTCCCCAGGATGAAAAAGATAATCCGGATGTGGTAGCAAAAACAGCTCAAAGCTTTGCGGACGAAAATTCTAAAGAGTTTATTTTTGGCACTTCTTGGAGAATGGCTGTAAGCGGCATAAGTGTCACTGAAATAAGAAAAGCAAATGGAAATATAGATTGGAGCAAGTATTTAGATAAAGATCGGATAATGAAAATTGTTTCTAATGTTAATAATTACGGTGTTAATGCCACGGGTTTAAGAGATGAATTTCCAAATGCTTATGTAGATTTTATAAATGCTATTACAGATTATGCTGTTCAAGTAAACCCTGATATAAATATTGTTCCTGTACTAGATACACGTAGTACATCTGCTGAAGAAATGTTTAATATGTATAAATCTTTTAAAAGTGATGTTAAGTTAATTTTAATTATGGGTACTGTTAAAGACCAGCCCAATATAAATAAGTTTATAAATATTTTTAATTGATCTGAATCTTATCTTCTGGTTTCAGCTAATATTCTTTCTTGAAAATAGATTCTAACTCCGTCCGTAGTGTCTAGCAAAGGTTTTATTACCACAAAGGGTTAAATTCGATACCTTCATCATTTTTTATCCTGGAATTCTCAAGCACATTTTTAAAATCTATATCTATGGTACTCAATCGATTTATTTTGTTATCTTTTAGACTTACTACTTCGGGATCTATATGACGAAATTTTTTATAAATTACTTTCTTGTTAATTGGATCATTTCTAAATATATTTTTAGTAGTTTCTAA
>MEUV01000010.1:15375-19209 GCA_001772575.1 candidate division WWE3 bacterium RBG_19FT_COMBO_34_6
CAATTTTTCCGTTAAAATATTCATTTTGGAATTAATGAGTTTTTCAACTAATAAAAAATCATCCGAATCAAAATCATCCATATTTAATACATTATGTTTAATTGCCAATTTTAATATCTCGGAAAAATGATAATAACGGATAGAAGCTTCTGGGGATCCCCACTCATTATTTTGCAATGATAAAAATTTATAGGCATATTCTTTCGCAACATTTATATCTGTGCAGACAATTCTATTATTTTTTACATCTAAGCTATTCAATACGGTAATAGCAAATTCCGGTTTAAGTGATCTTAAGGAATAATCTATCCTGTCGGCACATAGATAAGGGATTTCATAATCAAGCAGTTTAAATTTTTCAAGATCAAATATTTCGTTTGGATCAAGTTCATAATCTAATAGAATATTTTTAATAGTTGATTTGTCCAAAAAATTTGCGTGTAGGTTATCTTGTGTATCCTCCAAATCTCCGTTTTTTGTGTAATCCTTGATAATCCAATCATAGATATGGGAAAAAGCTTTGTGCGAAATATCGTGTAGCAAACCGGCAATTTGTTCTTTGCGGTCGGCATTTAATTTTTTGAGTATCAGATAAACACCTATTGAATGTTCATATCTGGAAAATCCTTTGAAACAGTAATACCTATCCGGTACTCCCTGACAAAGAATATCTTTTAATCTTTGAAATTCAGGATTTTTTATAATCTTAATAGCCAAGGGGTCATCTATAATTACCTTACCAAATATGGAATCTTCATAAACCATAAAGTGATTATACAATCCCAAAGTTCAAATAACATAAATTGCAATCAATTATTTGAAAATTATCAAATTAAATGAGTTAGTTAAATAAAGAAGAAATACTATCTAATTATTACACTCGGAAGCACCTTCAACGATAGTACCAACAACTGTTTCAGGACCTGTAAAATATCCTTCGAGAATAAGTACTTTATTTCTGGAGAGTGTTACGGTTAATCCTTCCAAATTACTATCTCCCTCTTTAAGAGTGAAGCCGAATTTACCATCTTCATCGTCAAGTAACTTCTCGTGCCACGGATCGGCAATTACAGTTTTTTGATGCATCGTCCCGTTCCAGGAAGAATAAATACCATCACATGTATAAGCTTTCATATCAGTTATGTTTGCGGTCACTACAGGAGATGCAACGCCTTCGATCGTTGATTTGGAAACAAATGTCTGGTCAGGAAAAGAGATCGAAAATGCTTTTCCCACTTGTTTGACAGGTTGGCTGGCATTTTCCTGTCTTTTACCCGGACAATATTGCGCCATCCAATCTCTTAGATCTGCCTGTCCTTTTAAAATATCCAAATACAAATCGCCCTCTACACCCAAAAGTCTGACAATCTCCGCAAGCTGCGCTCTTTGAGTTAGTTCTGCTTTTGATTCTCTTGCTTTTCTCCATCTTAAAGGTATTGCTGTATCAAAATAGCCCCTACAATCAGAGTAACAAACTTCCTCCATCCAAGTAGGCTCGCTATACAATCCGGGATTATGACCTGCTATTGATCTTACAGCATTACGGGACCACTCAAGCAGATCCTCCCAGCCGTCAAGACCCAAGATCCTTAACTCCTGAGCAGCAAGAAGAGCTTCTTTTATATCCCCCATGTCAGCATCACAAAAATTTCTGGCAAGTATTGTTTGTGCTTTTTCCAGTGCTTCTCTTTTTCGTTTTTCCAAATCTATTATTTTTTCTGCTGCTGCCTTTATACTACCTGTGTTATTTATCTCATCTAAAATTTCTTTATAATCGGCAAATAATTTTTTGGCATCTTCCTGTGCGTCCTGCTGTGTCCTACCTATCTGCTCTTTAGGATCGTGATCTTTGTAATAGACAACTCCTCCACTAGCGGTTGCAATCGCTGCACCAATAAAAAAAAGAATAAGTATGGGGGCAAAACCTTTTTCTTTCATAATTTAATGATACTACTTGTAATGGATTCAATAAATATATCGTGTAATAAAAAAAGCTTAGTTGGATTAGTTCAAAATTAAAAACCTATAGTAAGTTGCGCTGCGTACAAATATCTGCTATACTCCCTTGTCAAAGTTTAGTGAGGCTAATTGTATTGTAAGTTTAGCGCAGATAAAGATACTCAAAAACTAACCATTATATAAACTATCTTTTCCCTACACACAACATAACAGGCTTCATTGTGCACAGACACAGATCGATATGTGTCTGTAGAACTTTGCAAATTTTTATATGAAAAAACACTATCATAATAAGGGATTTAGACATAATACAAGATCAAGATTCCCTGGCAACAATAGAAAACCGGCTAGATATGCAATGTCGGAAGTTGATCTGATTAGAATTATTGAATATTCTAAACAATCTAATACGACCAATGTAGAGGAAGAGTCTTACTTGTCTATAAATACTTTTGAGGATTTTCACCTTAACTATCAGCTACAAAAAAATATAAAATCTAAAGGATTTGTGTCACCCACACCGATACAAGATAAAACTATTCCGGCAATAATGTCCGGGCATGATCTTATCGGACAGGCAAATACCGGTACAGGAAAAACTGCGGCATTTCTTATCCCGTTAATAGAAAAGATATCAAAAAACAGAACCCAAAAAGCACTTATTATTGCTCCTACAAGAGAACTTGCTGAACAAATTAATTCCGACTTTAGATCTTTGGCTTATAATTTACAACTTGGATCAGCACTTCTTATTGGCGGAAAAAATATTAATAGTCAGATAAAAGAGCTGCAAAGAAATCCCGATTTTGTCATTGGAACTCCTGGCAGAATAAAAGATTTGATCAATAGAAGAGTGTTGGTACTTTCAGTATTTAATAATGTCGTTTTGGACGAAACAGACAGGATGGTTGATATTGGATTTATAAAAGAAATTAAGCTTTTTATTTCTTTACTCCCAAAGTTTAGACAATCACTATTTTTCTCGGCAACTATTTCCAGAAAAGTTGAGGAAATATTATATGCTTTTGTTCAAAATGCAATAACGGTAAGCGTAAAAAAAACAGATACCTGTAAAAATATTAAACAAGATTATATAAAAATAAACAAAAATCAATTAAAAGTGGATTGTTTGCATGATCTTTTGATAAAAGACGGATTTGAAAAAGTGATTGTTTTCGGGAACACCAAAAGAGGTGTTCAAAAACTAACCGATGAGTTGGTCAAACGCGGTTTTAAGGCTGCATCCATTCACGGAGATAAAAATCAAAATCAAAGACACGCGATTTTAGAAAAATTTAAAAAGGATGAAGTTAGTATTTTAATTGCTACAGATGTTGCTGCACGGGGATTAGATATTAATAATGTTAGTCATGTTGTGAACTACGAGCTACCGGAAACTTACGATGAATATATTCATAGAATTGGTAGAACCGGCCGTATTAACAAAAGTGGAATAGCCCTTACTTTAGTTAACTATTAATACAACATACAAAGATAATATCCTTGAATAGCTTCTCATTACGCTGAGTGATAAAATTACATTATGCTAAAAAAATTTTCCCCTCCATTTCTCGCATTCTTACAGATAACAACTCTTGTGCTTTATATATTATTAATCGCTACTTTTTTTAATTTTATGAGCAAACACTTTGTAGATGAACAGATGCAGCTCATCGGCCCACTTATTTTTTTATTACTTTTTGTTATCTCAGCGGTCATTTCAGGATTTTTGATCCTTGGAAGAGCAGGTATGCTTTTTTTGAACAAAATGTACAAACAATCCTTTGAGTTAATAGGATGGACTGTGGGTTGGGGTATTTTGTATTTAACATTATTTGTTCTAATTTTGGCTCTAAGATAAAAATTTTTGGAAAT
>MEUV01000010.1:19218-19506 GCA_001772575.1 candidate division WWE3 bacterium RBG_19FT_COMBO_34_6
TTCTTTTTGTATTATTGTAATCTCCGGATTTATCTGATGGACATAATTTTCTATCAAGTTATATGACATAAAAGGATCACGGGAATTTTGAAAGATTATTATTTTTTCTTTATCAATATTTTTTAATCCCTGCATATATTCGGTAGGGTTCATAGGAATACCGCACATAACAATCTTGTCTACCTGCTTTGGAATTTTTGAAATTACATCCATCAGTACTTTTGTCCCGATAGATTTTGCAATAAAATTTACTTTTTGAGATCCGATTGTGACCAGAATTTTTTCTAC
>MEUV01000011.1:0-1186 GCA_001772575.1 candidate division WWE3 bacterium RBG_19FT_COMBO_34_6
TCAATAATAGGTACGGAGATCGGCATAGAAAATTTGGAACAATGTGCTATAATTTTTTCCCCATTTAGAGTAGGAACAAAAAATGGTTATATAGCAGTATTCGGGCCTTCACGAATGAGGTATGACAATATCATGCCTACTATCAAATATAGTAAAGCCCTCATAGAGGAATTAGGCGAATCCTGGTAATTTCTATAAATAATATATGGATAAAAACAGTACAAATAAACATGATAAAAAAGTGGACAAAAAAGAAATAATAATTGAACTGGAAACTAAATTAGTTGAAATGGAAAATAACTGGAAAAGAGCTTTAGCGGATTATAAAAATCTTGAAAAAAGAACAAATGAGGAAAAATCAGCTGTTATGGATTTTGCAAGTTCCGGTTTGCTTGAGAAGTTACTTACTGTTTTAGATAACTTTGAAATGTTACAACAACATACAAATGATGAGGGATTAAACATTACCATCAAAGATTTTAAACAAACCCTGGAATCGATGGGTCTTAACACCCTCGATGTAAAAATCGGAGATAGTTTTGATCACACCAAAATGGATGCGATAGACACACAAAATGGTGATAAAGATAGAATTTTATCAATAATAAGAAAAGGTTATTTATTTAAAAATAAATTAATTAGACCAGCCAGTGTAAAGGTTGGTAATGGCATAAAGCCAAATAATGTTAAGGAGGATTAAAAAATGTCAAAAATAATTGGAATAGATCTAGGTACAACCAACAGCGCAATGGCTGCTATGGAAAGCGGTCAGGCTAAAATTATAGCAAATAGTGAAGGAGGAAATACCACACCCTCTGTCATTGCTCCTAAAGCTAATTTAGTTGGAGTGCCAGCTAAAAGACAACAGATTGTAAATCCCAAAGGTACTGTTTTTTCTGTAAAAAGACTGATGGGTATGAGGTTTTCTGATAAAGAGGTCCAAAAACTAAAAAAAGATTATCCGTATGAAATAGTAGAAGGTAAAAATGGAATGGCGGCAATCAAAATTGAAGAGCAGGTTTATACACCGCAGGAAATTTCAGCCAAAATATTGTCAAAGCTAAAAACCGACGCAGAAACCTTTTTGGGGGAAACTATTACCCAGGCTGTTATCACCGTACCCGCCTATTTCAACGATGCACAAAGAACTGCCACAAAGGAAGCCGGACAAATTGCAGGGTTCGAG
>MEUV01000011.1:1198-2517 GCA_001772575.1 candidate division WWE3 bacterium RBG_19FT_COMBO_34_6
CGCTGCTTTATCTTATGGATTGGATAAAAAGAAAAATGAAAAAATCGCAGTATATGATTTGGGCGGAGGCACTTTTGATGTATCTGTTCTGGAAATCGGAGACGGTGTTTTTGAAGTTAAAGCCACAAACGGGGACACTCATCTGGGTGGGGATGATTTTGATAAAAAAATAATTGATTGGCTTTTAACAGAATTTAAGGCTGAACAAGGTGTTGATTTAAGTTCAGACAGACAAGCTTTACAAAGATTAAAAGATGCCGCTGAAAAAGCAAAGATTGAACTTTCTTCTACCATGGAGACAGAGATAAATATTCCTTTTATAACAGCGGATACAACAGGTCCTAAACATCTGAATATTAAACTTACCAGAGCAAAATTAGAGCAACTTGTTGATGATCTAGTTCAAAGGACAATAGATCCGATGAAAAATGCCTTAAAAGATGCCGGTCTTAATAAAGAGCAGATCGACGAGGTGGTGATGGTCGGTGGAATGACTAGAATGCCTAAGGTGAATCAGGTAGTAAGGGATTTTTTTGGAAAAGACCCTCACAAAGGTATAAATCCTGATGAAGTTGTTGCTGTAGGAGCTGCTATTCAAGGAGGTGTTCTTGGAGGAGATGTGAAAGATGTGCTTTTACTTGATGTAACACCTCTTACTCTTGGAATCGAAACATTGGGCGGAGTAAGCACACCGCTTATTAAAAGAAATACAACTATACCTACAACAGCGTCGCAAGTGTTTAGTACAGCGGCAGATAATCAAACATCAGTGGAAATAAATGTATTGCAAGGTGAGCGTGAGATGTCTTTGGATAATAAAAGTTTAGGAAGATTCATACTTGACGGCATCCCGCCATCACCCCGGGGAGTACCGCAAATAGAAGTTGCGTTTGATATTGATGCCAACGGAATACTTAACGTAAGCGCCAAAGATAAGGCCTCAGGAAAAGTACAAAAAATTACAATTCAAGGCGGGTCCGGATTAAACAAAGATGAGATTGAAAATTTGGTAAAAGATGCACAAATGCATTCCGATGAAGATAAAAAGAAAAGAGAAATGATAGAAATAAGAAATACAGCAGATGGTCTTTGTTATACTGCAGAAAAATCTCTAAAAGAAGCCGGTGACAAGATACCTGAAAACATAAAAAAGGAAATCGAAGAAAAAGTAAAAGCTGTTAAAGACGCCCTTCCTAATGCCTCAAAAGAAGAGTTGCAAAGTAAAACAAAGGATCTTTCAGACTCCTTACTAAAAATAGGCCAGCACATGTACGGACAGGAAGGTCAGCCGGGACCGGAAAATAATCAAAATCCCCAAG
>MEUV01000011.1:2568-2866 GCA_001772575.1 candidate division WWE3 bacterium RBG_19FT_COMBO_34_6
AAGGTGCAAGTAATATATACTAGAGACACTGCCCTATGGAAATACAAATATTACTAATATTTATACTTTCGATACTTACCGTGGTTTTTGTTGCCATCGGAATTTATTTTGTTTTAATCCTCAAAGAATTTAGAGAAACTATCAGAAAAGCAAATACCATGTTGGATGATTTTAAAAGCGTCACAGGCGCATTAGCCCATCCTCTCGGTATCGTAGGCGGTATTTTTAAAGGTTATAAAGCACTAAAAAATTTAAAAAAGGAGGAATAATATGTGTAATAACAAAGATGAATTCGCAA
>MEUV01000011.1:2882-13539 GCA_001772575.1 candidate division WWE3 bacterium RBG_19FT_COMBO_34_6
GCACCCAGTTCAGGCAAAGAAACAAGAGAAAAAATTAAAAAAGCTTCTGAAAAATATATAGATGAAGGCAAAATAAAATACGAGGAAATAAAAGAAGATTTGGTTGATGTTGAGGAAAAGGCTGAAGATCTAAAAGAAAAAATACAGGATAAAATTGACGACGTAGTAGATGAAACAAAAGATTTTATTAAAAAAAAGCAAGATAACAAAATAAAAAAACAACAATTTACAGGTCTTTAATTTAACAAAACCTCCAATAAATATTGTTTGGGTGATAAAATATTTAAGATATGGATAATCTGCTTATTACTCCTAGTTTAAATAATAACGAAGATGACTCTCAAACATTAAGTTCACTGATACCTAAAAATAAAGAGGTGTTATTAGAGCCGACAATAGAAAACCAAAATAATGAACCTTTGTACGATATTGAAAAAGACCAAAAAACTATTAATAGTCCAATAGTAACACCTACACAGAGTCCGGCCGGTATACAAGCCAGCCAAGCACCTCAACCAAAAGTTATTGACCAGACCGAAAAAATAACCTCACTTCATTCATTAACTAATGCGGCAGATGATTTAACTAAAATTGCAGATGAAAAAGAACAAAAATTTATCGAGGAGGTAGAAAAAAAACAGCACTAAATGAACGGTGACGCATACAGTACATTTTGGTCTTCGATTTTCCTTTTGATATTAATTGGTCTATTAATCGGGATTTTTTTTGTTATCGCTTATAGAAAAAGGAAAAAACATGAAGAGGAGCACGAATATGATTTAACTTTTCTACACATTAAACTTAACAAGGATAATGAGGTAGAGATTAAAGCTGCAGAAAACCTATTTAGCAGTTTATTAGCTCTAAAAAAATCTTTCTTTCGATCCCTTTTTAATGAACCTTTTAGAGTGTCGTTTGAGATCGTGTCAAAAATTGACGGGATAAATTTTTATGTAGTGGTGCCGGATGAAATTGCAACTTACGTAGAAAAACAAATAAACGGTGTTTACCCCGAAGCGGAAATTGACATAATTAATCCAAATGAAGTTTGGGATAGAGGAAAAATTACCAAGGTTGCCGAGCTTGGGTTTAAAAACTTTTTTTACACACCGATAAAAGAATATGAGGAAATAAAGACAGATCCCCTTAATCAAATTACATCTGCTATGAGTAAGTTATCTAATAATGAGGTGATTGCGCTACAAATAGTAATCCGGCCGGCCAAAGAATCATGGATAGCAGTGGGTCAAAAATATATTAACAATATAAAAAATAAATCCTCTAATCCGGAGAAAAAATATAATATAGACACTTCCTATTTGGAGGGTATTGAGAAAAAGATTGCTAACCCCGGATTTGATGCTGCAATAAGAATTGTGTCTATTGCTGACGATCTCCGTACTGCTGATGCACATATTCAAGGCGTGGCGGGATCATTCGAACAATTTACTGATGTTACTCATAATAAATTTGTAATAAAAAGTCCGTTTTTACTTAGATCACATTATGAGAATAAATTAGTTGATGATTTTATATACCGCCGCTTAGAGGTTAGAGACATTACACTTCCTATACTTTCTATAAATTTTGTTCATACGCAACCCATACTAAATATTGTTGAAATTGCAACAATTTTTCATTTTCCCAACAAAAACATTCTCACTCCGAATATTGTATGGCTACAATCAAGAAAGTCGTCGGCTCCTACCACCCTTCCTTCAACCGATGAAGGTATTTGGGTTGGTGAAAGTTTTTTTAGAGGTGTTAAAACTCAGGTACATATAAAACCTAAGGACCGCTCAAGACATTTTTACATTGTTGGGCAAACAGGTACAGGAAAATCTGAATTATTAAAATATATGGCCTTACAAGATATTAGAGCAGGAGAGGGTGTCGCTATCATTGATCCTCATGGTACCGATGTACAAGATCTACTTACAAAAATTCCTCCGGAAAGAATTCAGGATGTTATCTACTTCAATGCGGCCGATACAGAAAGACCAATGGGCTATAACCTTCTGGAAAATGACGGTGAAGAAGAACAGCACATGATAATAAATGCTTTTATTGCACTTTTATACAAAATGTATGATCCGAACCATCAAGGAATTATGGGTCCTTTACTTGAGCGTTCGATTAGAAATGTGATGCTTACAGCTATGAACGTGGATAAAAATAGCACTGTCGTTGATGTACTAAGACTTCTTATTGATCCGCAATATCAAAAAAGGTTTGTTGAAAAGATTACTGATCCGCTTGTTAAAAAATACTGGACGGATGAGGTGGCAAAGACCACAGAGGCACGAAAAGGCGAAACAATGGGATACTTCGCTGCAAAATTTGACAGATTTGTTACCGAAAAATTAATGAGAAATATGCTTGGCCAACCCGTTTCCTCTTTTAAAATTCCTGATGTTATGGCCCAAAAGAAAATTCTACTTGTGGATTTGGCCAAAGGTTTAATTGGCGAAGAGAACTCAAACTTTATAGGGCTTTTACTGGTGCCAAAAATTCTGACAGCGGCTTTGGCGCGACACAAAATGCTGGAACGCGGGGAAGATTTTCCAAATTTTTATTTATATGTTGATGAATTCCAAAATTTTGCAACTCCTGATTTTGCTACCATTTTATCCGAAGCTAGAAAATATAAACTAAATCTTATTGTCGCCCATCAATTTATTGAACAACTGACTGATGATATTAAAGAGGCAATATTTGGTAATGTAGGCTCAATGTGTACTTTTAGGGTTGGCGCTGAAGATGCCGAATTTTTGGAAAAATATTATCAGCCGACATTTAAACAGCAGGATATTTCTAATCTACCGATCGGAAATGCATACACCAGACTGCTAGTAGATGGCCATCCGACACCGCCGTTTTCGATGAGGGTGCCCTGGGATGTTATAAATACAAATGTAGCAAAAAGTGACGAGGTGGCCAAAAAAATAAAAGAATATTCCAGACTTAAATATGGCGTTCCCAAAGAAGAAGTGGAGGAGTTTATCAATCAACGCTCGGGGCTTTATGAGAAACCGGAAGTACCGCCGGAAATAGACCTGCGTAAACGTATTCCGTTTTAAAAAAATTTATCAAATCATGTATAATCAATCTAATGTTGACGCTGCCGATTTTTAAAAAATTACAATTAAAACAAAATAAATTCCTTACACTCAACTTAGGTGCTACGGGTGTTAAATGTCTTGCATTTTATAAAAATGATGGAACTATGAGGGTAATTGGTCATGGAGAGCAACACCTAAGTCCCGGAAGTTTGAGAAACGGCATAATAGTGGATAAAGAGAATGTAACCGACGCAATTCAATCCTGTATTAATCAGGCAACTCAAAATGTTGAGGGACAAATAAAGGATATTATTATTGGGATCACGGGAGATCTCTGCCAAGAAACTGTAACAACAGCCAAAATAACAAGAGCAAATCTTAATCCGATTTCTATGAAAGAGATTAATGTTTTTCAAACGAAAATAATAGAATCAGCTTATCTTCAAATCCAAAAAGACTATGCAGATACTACCGGAAACTCCGACACTGATTTTGATCTTGTTACCTCATCGATAGTGTACACCAAAATAGATAATCAAAAAGTTGATAATCCTTTAGAAAAAACCGGACAAACTTTGGAAATTGCCTTATATACTGCCTTTTGTCCAAAGCATCATTTTATTACTATTAAGCAAATTACAAAAAAACTAAAATTAAAATTGTTAGCAGTCAGCTCACAAGCTTTTACTTTATTAAAGGCTTTGAAAAGCTCCGAGCTCGACTCCAACGATCTTGTTACTATGCAAATAGGAAGTGATTTTACATGTGTTTGCGCTGTGTTCGGCGGCGCAGTTGTTGCAAGTAGAAACCTTCATATAGGCCGTAAGCACTTTGTTGAACAAATAAGCAGCGGTATGGGCTTAACTATCGACGACTCGAACAAGATACTGTACTCCTATCTCAGGGGGGAATTAAGTCAATCAGAAGCTACTATAGTCCAAGGTTGCCTTGAAAACGTTTTGGAAATTTGGCTTGAGGGTGTGGAGATACTCTTCAAAGATTTTTCCGGAGTAAAAACCTTTGCGCCTCTTATTTATATGTTTGATGAAGGTTCCGTAATATCCGAATTTAATGATTTCTTATCCAAAAATGCCTGGACAAAATCAATACCGTTCAAAGCCCCGCCAAAAATCATGGTCTTAGATATGTCAAATTTTTCAAAAATTACTGATGCAACAGGAACAAACCTACCAAATGAATTTATACCCGTAGCTTGTCTATCATATATCTATGAGGAGGTTGCGTGACAAAAATAGAAATTGCAATTCATGAGAATGTAGTAAGTGTGATAAATAAATTAAAAAATTGTGAAGATTCCGTAATAGATCTGTATGTTCCTGAAAATGCCGTTATATTTGAAAGTAACTTAAATTTGAAACTAATCAGGTTTTGGTCCGACTCCTTAAATAAGGTTATAAATTTTAATACTGATGATGAAAATGGGCAAAGTATGTTGTTGTCCCTGGAAGAAAAACCGGAAACTATAAATTACGATGACCAGGAAACCGAGGTGAGCCTACTGGAAGAGAACGCGGTGACCAAAAAAATGAAACTACCGAAATTTAAATTATTTTCAATAAAGAAAAATAAAGCAGTTATATTCGGGGTTTTAGTGTCAGGCGTGTTGCTACTACTATTTTTTTTACTAAAACATTATGTAAATATGCCAAAAGCTGATATTAAAATCATTGTGAATTCAGAACCACTAACAAGAAGTGTGCAAATTAAAGTTAAAAATGGAGAAAGTAGCAGTAGCGAAAAAAAACTTCTAAAAGGCATTACTGTGGAGGCAATTTTTGAAGATAAGATTACGATGCAAACTACAGGGGAAAAAATTATCGGAGAAAAAGCTAAAGGTAAAGTTATTATCTCTAATAAAACCGCTGATGATAAATTATTTAAAAAAGGTACTACCCTTATATATGATGAGGATGATAAGGAGTACGAATACGTTACTCTAAAGGAAGTGGAAGTTCCGGCCAGAACAGAGGTTCCTGACCTTGATCCGGAAACACCTGCGGACGTAATTATTACTTGGGGTGAAAGCGATCCTGTTGAGGTAGAAGCAAAATTAATCGGAAAAAAATACAACTTAGAAAAAGATAAGAATTTAGATATTAAAGATCAAAAATCGTCGGAATTTGAAGCCGAGGTAAAAGAGGAAATAAAAGGTGGAAAAGAAGAAACCGTTAAAGTTGTGTCCCAAAAAGATATTGATACTATAAAGCTTACCCTATTAGAAAATTCTCAAGAAAATGCACTTAGAGCGTTGACAGCAGCTGTGACCGGTAATCAGAAGCTCATTAACGGATCGACAAAAACAGCCGTATTAAAAGAAACTTTTAGCAATAAATTGGATGATGAGACCGACGATCTTACACTTACTCAAAGTTTTATTATTAAAGGTTTAACTTATGAACCTAAAGATCTTAATGAGCTTATAGATATATTGGTAAAGGATTATGTAAAAGAGGGCTATGTGCTTTCTGATAGAGAAAGGACAATAAATGTTGAGGTGCTCGGAAATACCGAAACAGCAGTGCTATCCGAAACTGAAGCTGATATTCAAGTAACTCTCAAAACTTATATCATTACTGATATTTCCGAAGAGAAGCTTAAGTCCGAGCTTATGGGTAAAAAGGTTTCAGAAGCTCAAAAAATAATCGGGGGTATAAAAAATATAAAAACATACGAGATACATCTTAACCCTAATATACCTTTTATGAACTTTGTTCCAAAAGATGCATCTAGAATAAACCTTGTTATAGAAAGGGAATAAAATGCCTACAAAAAATTTGATGGAAGAAAAGTTAATTGGTATAGACTATGGCGGCACAAATATCGGCATTGCGTTCGGGACCAACGGGTTGGTTATTCCTGTAAAAATAATCTCTGATAAAGACGATCAAAGCGCTATTACGGAAATCTCCAGATATATATTAGAAGATAAAATTGATAAAATTATAATGGGGCTACCTCTTAGCGAAGATGGTAAAGAAACAAGGCAGTCACAGGTAGTAAGACGTTTTTCTAAACTTCTAAAAATCAGGGTAAAAAAACCTTTAGAATTTGAGAACGAATTTAGAACCACAAAAGACAGCCGTACCGAAGCTATATATTTGGGTATTGCAAAAAAACACAGACAGATAGTGGATGATCTATCCGCTGCGTTGATACTCAAATCATATTATTCCAAACTTTCTTAACGAGATTTTTTCTTTTTCTTCATCTCCATTCTTACTTCTTTTGACCCACAACGTGTACACTCAAAATTCTCTCCCGGAATAAGACAAGCGGGACACATATAAACACCGTCTTTGTATATTAATTCCTCTTGCTTGCAGGTATTACATAAAAAGATCACGTCGTCTCTTGAAATCTTCTTACAGTTAGGGCAGATGAAGGTAATGTTTGAGGTGTTTTTTTGATCTTTTTCAAATTCTTTATTGTCATCAATAAAATCATCGTTGTTTAAATTATACATATGAAAATGTTAACATATATCCATGAAGATATTAATAATAGTGGGAGTCGTATATTTAGTATTGGGAGCTATACATGGCTTTTATCTTCTTTTTAGGAAAAAAAGTACTTTTTTTGAGCTTCCTATAAATATTATTGCCGGGCCTCCTGTGTTGTTCTATATAATTTATACGGTTATAAAGAAAAAAAGAATTAGGTATTATTAAAATATGTACAAAGATTATATTTTAGGAAAAAAAGCAGTTCTTTTTGATCTTGACGGAACTATCGTGGATAATCTCCATTATTGGGAAGAGGCTGTTACTAATGTAGCCGGAACTCTTGATATCGGGAGCTCTCCTAATTCAAAATTAGTTTATAAGGGAGTTTGTTTGACAGAGATATGGAAAGATTTTATTACAGAATCAAAAGTAAAAAATTCTAAATCCCTGGAAGATTTGGTAAAAGAAACTAAAGATGCATATCTTAAAATTATAAGTACGGAGGAATCTATAGAGCCAAGGTATGGGTTTTGGAGTTTACTTAGAGAATTTAAAGATAAAAAATTTTTAGTCGGTCTTGTTTCAAATTCCAGCAAAGACGTTGTGGACATTATGCTAAATAAACTTGATATTAAATATGAATTGTTCGATGTTGTTGTTACAGGAGACGAAGTAAAAAACAAAAAACCGCACCCCGAAATATACTTGACCGCAGCAAAAAAACTCAAAACAAATCCAAAAGAAATACTTGTATTTGAAGATTCTGTTATAGGCGCTATATCTGCAAATAAAGCAGGCATGGATTTGATTGTAATTTGGAGCGGACAATTTCCTGAATATGATTACCCTGAAAAGACCTTAACATTTTTGGACGACTTTCATAGCCTACCCGGTAATCTTGACCAAACCTTTATGGAGTATTTTAAACAGGAAGCTCAAAAATCCGCACCGCCCGGTGCTATAATAAAATAATACATATTATTGCAATTTACATTTCTTTATCATTGTGGATAACTCGTGTTAAATTATCTGTACATAATTTTCTGTCCTTTTATTCTGCCTCATACAAATAATGCCATGCTAGAAAAAAATAGTGATCTTCAAAATGAAAAAATAGAAATTTTTTGGAAGAAAGTATTAGGAATTTTACAAACCGAGTTAAACCCAATGACATTTAATATGTGGGTGCTGAAGGTTAAGCCCGAAAATCTCAAAGAAAACTCGATCGATCTTGTTATTTCAATGCCATATATTAGAAAGCAGTTGGAGAAGTATGAATCTTTGATACAAAATGCCGTAGATAAGGTCGGGAGACAAAAATTTATAGTAAATTATGTAATAAGAAAAGATGTATTAGACAAAAATGAAGAGATTCAAACCTACGGTCCTCTTTTTACCAGAGAACCTGCAAACAAGAATATAAATAATCACCAATACAAAACGGGCTTAACACCAAGATACACTTTTGAGAACTTCATATTGGGATCAAGTAATCAGCTTGCGTATGCTATCGCTCAAGCTGTATCTGAAAATCCGGGAGAAACATATAATCCTTTCTTTTTATATTCAGAATCAGGTTTGGGAAAAACTCATTTAGTACAGGCGCTTGGAAACCGTATTCTGGATAAAAATCCTAATTGCATTCTTATATATACAACAGGAGAAGCTTTTATGAATGAGTTGATCGAGGTAATACAAAGCGGCAAAATTAAGGGTAAGTACGCATCGAATGAGTTTAGAAATAAATACCGAAAGGTTGATGTTCTAATAATAGACGATATTCAAACCATAATAGGCAAAGATTCTACCCAAAATGAATTTTTTCACACCTTCAATACACTGCACTTGGCCGGTAAACAAATAATTTTAACTTCGGATAGGCCTCCAAAAGAATTTACAACTTTAGAAAAAAGGATTACTTCTAGATTTGGAAGCGGGATTATATCTGATATACAGCAGCCGGACGCTGAGTTAAGAATTGCTATTTTGAGAAATAAAAGAGATACGAACAAAGATCAGGTATCAAATGAGGTTATTGAATCTATAGCAAGTAGCGTTGAGACAAATATAAGGGAGTTGGAAGGCGCCTACCTACAAGTTATAACAGAGGCTAAAAAAGACGGAAAACTACCAACCGTTGATATTGTTAATAAAGTAATTAATAAAAACTCCACCGAAAAGAAAAAGGCTGTAAATGCTAACTCTATATTAAAAACAATATGTCAATTTTATAGTGTAAGAGCATCTGATATAAAAGGAAAAAGGCGAACAAAAGATCTTGTCCTACCAAGACAGGTAGCTATGTACTTGATAAAAGAGATGACCGACTTCCCTCTTATGGGAATCGGAGAATTCCTGGGAGGAAGAGATCACACAACAATAATGCACGGAATAAGAAAAATGGAGGCGGAGATAAAAGCTGCAGGAAAAGTTAAAAAGGATATACTATCGGTCAAAAAATTGCTTTAAATCACTGTGGATAAAAATATCAATAAAAATCATTTTTATAAGATTGTGTGGAAAAGACGCAAATTAACCACATATTAATAAACAAATTTATAGGAATCTTCAACAATGTTTGATATTGTAGGTACAGGAAAAAATAGCAACGCTACGTCATAAAACTTCCTTAGTAAAGCATCGCTAAATTACCCACAATAAAAATTGCAGGGTATATCTGCAGCAGCAACAAAATCTTTTTAAAATCCACAAATCCACACCCCCTACTAACACTACTACTTATTTTATATATAAAATTTGTTATCATCTTTGTGTAAATGTATAAAATTACTATCATTGTATCCAAATTAATATATTTAATAATAAAGACTTTAAAACTAGGCTCCGGTTATGCATGGTCGGGTTATATTGCTCTAAAACTATACCCTAATATATTAAATAATATTTCTAAAGTTTTACCAAAACATATAATTTTGATATCAGGTACAAACGGGAAAACAACATTAGCAAAAATAACTGCGCACATACTTGAAAAAAAAGGTTTTAAAGTTCTCTATAACAAAACCGGAGGAAATTTAATTAACGGTATTGTTTCTACCGTACTGCTAGAGTCAAACTTAAAAGGTAGTATTGAAAAGGACTTTGTTATTTTTGAAATAGATGAGCTGGCATTACCTATACTTATAAAGCACATCAAGCCGGAAATTATTGCACTTTTGAATTTATCAAGGGACCAGTTAGACAGGTATTGGGAAGTGGATCTTTTAGTACAGAGATGGAAAGAGTCGTTTTCCACCTTAGACAAAGAAACCAAAGTCTTATTGTATAAAAATCAGGATGAGTTTAGAGATCTAATTGATTCCGCAAAAAATGTAGCCTTGTTTTTTGATGACGATCCATCTAATTTGAACAGGACAAGTTTAATGGGAACTCATAATGCTGTTAATTTAAACTGCGCCTTATCTATTTTAGGGGAATTTGGAATAAAAGCAGACGAGGCAACTAACTTGTTATCCGATTTTGATTATGCTTACGGACGTGGCGAAGAGATTGTCTACAAAGAAAAAGAATTTTTGCTTTTATTAGCAAAAAATCCTGCAAGTTTTAATAACAATATAAATTTATTATTAGAAAATAAATTTGATTTTGACACAGTGCTTTTTATTTTAAATGATAATATTCCTGATGGAAAAGATGTTTCTTGGATTTACGACATTGATCCTATCCCTCTAAAAAAAGTGACGGATAATAAAAAGGTTTACATAACAGGAACAAGGGCTTTGGACATGTCGGTAAGATTAAGCTATGCAGGGATTAAAAACATGATGTTTTCTGACGATAAAAAAAAGATAGTTAGCAGCATCACCGCTAATGTGGGGTGCCGAAAAATTGTAGTATTACCAAACTACTCCTCTATGCTGCAGTTAAGAAAAATTATAAAAGGAAGAAGTATACTGTGAAACTAAGATTAATATATTTTTATCCAAAAGAGCTTAATCTATATGGTGATAGAGGTAATATAGAGATCATTTTTAACAGGGCAAAAGAAAGAGACATTGACGTTGAGGTTATGGAAATAGGCGTAGGCACTCCTATAGAAACATCAATTTTTAAAGATCGCTGCATAGTGTTTATGGGAGGAGGACCTGATTCTGGCCAAAAAACGATGTA
>MEUV01000011.1:13568-19419 GCA_001772575.1 candidate division WWE3 bacterium RBG_19FT_COMBO_34_6
GTCTGTTTATTTGTGGAGCTTACCAGCTAATAGGTCAATATTATAAATCAGCTGACGGTACCGTAATAAAAGGAACATCATTATTTGATTTTTATACAGAACAACCGCCGAAAGAAAAGCTAAGATGCGTGGGAAACATAGTATGTAAATTAAACAGAAAAATTTTATCAGATCCTGTTTTTAGAAATATTAATAATATCGGAGAAAATATTGTAGGTTTTGAGAATCACGGTGGTAGAACATACTTTAGTAATGATATAAGACCATTCGCACAGGTAATTTTTGGATACGGTAATAACGGTGAAGATAAAACGGAAGGTATTTATTACAAGAACACAATCGGTACTTATTTACACGGTCCTGTATTGTCAAAAAATCCTCATATCGCAGATTTTTTGATAGCGAAGGCGTTAAAACTAGAAGACCTAAAGCCGTTAAATGATGATATAATTAAAAAAGCCCACTCTGCCCTATTAAAGAAGTTTAGATGAACACTTTTTCAAAACTAAGAAAACTAAATCTGGAAAGATTTTTATTTTATTTTATAGTATTCATGTTCCCTATTAATTTGGGTTACCACTTTCTTCTTGTAAGCTCATACGTTGGAGGAATTCTTATAGACTATCTTGTCCCCACAATATTTGTTAATGATATAATGGTAGCTTTTTTTATAATTATATATAGAAAAAAAATAAAAAAAACTGAACTTTACAAACAAAAATATTTTATCTGGTTTTTAAGCGTAGTATTTTTTTCAGCCCTTATTTCAAGTTATAAAATAGTGGGATTTTTTTATTTAATAAGACTTATATTTTATTTTCTTTTTATGATGTATATCAAAAGTAATATATCTTTTCAAAATGAAAAGAATAAAGTCTTTCTGGTTTTATTTATCTCAGTTTTTTTACTTTGTATACTAAGTATTTTTCAGTGGCTTAAACAAGGGTCTGTTTTTGATAATTATTTATTTTTCGGAGAGCAGCCCTACAATTTTGCTACCAGGGGTATTAATGTAGAAAACTTTTTTGGAATCTCAAAGATTCCCCCATACGCCACCTTCAGGCATCCTAATATTTTAGGAGGAATACTAAGTATAGTGCTAATCTGGCTCGCAACTATGCTTAAAAAAGATAAATTATTCTACAAATTGTGTTTCATTTTGGTTTTTGCTATATTATTTTTGTCTTTAAGCTTTTTTTCCTGGATCAGCGCTTTTTTTGGCCTGTTATTACTTATATTTAATAAAAATTTTATTATAAAAAACAGTATAATTTTAGCCGTTTTTATTTTTTGGACATGTAGTTTTTTTCTCCCATATATTGAGGGGCTTAGTTTTTTGGATAGCAAGCCTTCTTTTTACAGAAGAAGAGATCTTATAAGCTCTTCCTATGAAATAATAAAAAATAATTTTTGGTTTGGAGTTGGACCGCAAGCCTCAACGGCATACGTTGATAGATATCTTCCTCCTTCCAAAGAGTTTAGGATTTCTCAACCACCCCACAATGTTTTTATGATGGTGTTTGTGGAAACCGGTATGTTTGGATTTTTATTGTTTATTTTATTTTTTCTTTCTAGTCTTATTAAAGCAAAAACAAACAACCTTCTTCTAATTTCCTTATTGCAGATAATGTTTTTAGGTAGTGTTGATCACTATTTTTTGTCTATCCATCAGCCACTTCTATTTTTATTTTTTATTTTTGGATTTATTTAACTTGTAGAAATCAATATTTGTTTTTATAATAAGAGTAATTATTTTTATGATCAAATTGAACTGCTCGAAAAATAAAATTGCGACATTCTTATTAGTTTTAGTTATTCCGTTTTTTTTAACAGCCTGTAGCTTATCGGACCTTCCTGTTATTGGGAAGTATCTACCAAGCAGTACCGGAAAAGGTACCAGCAATAAATCAGGCGATCTTACCGTCTGGGGTCTTTGGGAAAATCAAGAAGTGATGAAGGTTTTAATTGCTAAATTCAATGAAACACACCCCAATGTGACCGTTACTTATGAAGACCGTTCAATATTAAAACCGCAAGTCGACTATAAAGAAAAGGTTTTTAGAAGAGCCTCGGACGAGACCGCGCCGGACGTCATGAGAGTACACATAGGCTGGATCACATCACTAAAAGACCTACTTGTTCCTATGCCTTCTTCAATGATGAGCGTTGAGACACTTAAGAACTCCTTTTATAAAGTTGCTTCAGATAATCTAATTATTGATAATCAAATCTATGGGTTACCAACTTACTATGATGGGCTAGTTCTTGTGTATAATAAAGACCATTTTAAAGAAGTTGGGCAGGTGGAGCCTCCTACTGCATGGGAGGAATTTAGAAGGCTGGCATTGGAACTTACTATTAGAGGAGAGGATGACAAGATTATCCGAGGGGGTGCAGCTGTGGGAAACGCCGATAACATAGATTTTTACGGTGATATTATCGGGATGTTGTTTTCACAGGCAGGTGTTGTTTTAATTGATGGTTTGGATAGTGTGCCTGCTCAAGATGCAGTAAGTTTTTACACGAATTTTATTTTGGAGGATAAGGTGTGGTCGGGAGAGCTTCCCGAAGCTTCGGCAGCTTTTTCTCAAGGCAAGGTGTCTATGATCTTTGTTCCTTCATGGAATCTGCTGGATATTTTGGCATCTAATCCACAGATGAATATAGGGGTCGCGGCCGTTCCTCAGGCGGCACCGGACACACCGGCTACTTGGGGAAGTTTTTGGGTAGATGTAGTTCCTAAATCCAGTAAAAACCCCGATCTTGCCTGGGAGTATATAAAATTTATGGCTGATGAGCCCCAACAACTTATGGCTTTTAGTGAGGCCAGTAAATACAGAGCTTATGGGGCACCTTACAGCCTGGTCTCTCTGTCTCCGCAGGTATCTTCTAGTCCATATCTCAAGCCGTTGTTAGATTCAGCCCAGTATGCCAAAACCGGAAGTATTGCGTCAAGAGCCGGTAATAAAAGGCAAGAAGACGCTCTGAAAGAAGCTATAAATTCTATAGTAAATCACCAGCTGGGAGTAACAATCCAATCCGCTTTAGAAAAAGCAAAGCAGGATCTTCTTAAGTAATATTCTGATATAATCTTTTTTGTGAAAATATTTGCCATAGAAACATCTTGTGATGAAACCTCCTGTTCAATAATCGAAGACGGCATAAAGGAGATCGTTACTATTACGACATCCTCGGCCAATCTTCATCTTAAAACAGGCGGAGTAGTTCCTGAGGTTGCTGCAAGAAAACAATCAGATAGTATACTTCCTGCCATAGATGAGTGTATAAAAACTTCCGGTCTTGATGATTTATCACAAATTGATAAATTTGCGGTCACCGTCGGACCCGGCCTAATAGGCTCTTTAGTTGTAGGTGTATCAGCGGCAAAATCTTTGTCATTGCTTTACCAAAAGCCCCTTATACCTGTGAATCACCTAATCGGTCATATTTATGGAAATTTTATAAATAATGAACATTATAAAGAGATTAAATTTCCTGCCATTGTTTTAATTGTAAGCGGGGGACATACGGATCTTGTGTTAATGAAAGATCATGGTGTGTTCGAGTATTTAGGAGGAACACTGGACGATGCAGCGGGAGAAGCCTTTGATAAAGTGGCAAGACTTTTGGGTTTCTCCAGATATTTGGGAGGAGCAGAGCTTTCCAGGTGCGCTGCTTCCTGTACGGATAAACTGAACTATAATTTATTTCCCAGAGCAATGTTGGATAGGGATAATTATGATTTTTCTTTCTCCGGATTAAAAACTGCATCATTACGAGCTTATGAAAAGAACACATTTTCGGTATCCCAACTGGCCTATGAGTTTGAAGCCTCTGTTGTTGATGTTTTGGTTGGTAAGACAATAAAAGCAGCCCAAAAATATAAAGTCGGAACAATTCTTTTGGGTGGAGGGGTTTCAGCTAATAAAAAATTGAGGGAACAGATATTTGAAGAAGGTAAGAGATATAATAAGAAGGTATTTTTTCCAAATTTATCCTATTGTGGCGATAGTGCTGCTTATATTGCCGGCGCTGCATATTTTACTTATAAAAAAATGCCAAAAAAACAATTACAAGATATAATTCCTGACCCATCCCTGACAATAATGGATGTTTATCCATAAATTATCCACAAATAGATTTGGCACATAATATAATAAATATGCCACAAGAAATCACCTATTGACACAAGACATAATATTGTGGAAAACTTGTATATATGCATGTCTTTCCGTTTTTATATTCTTCAGGAAAAATATCTTTGATTTTTGAAAAATTAATGTCTTATAAAATCATTACCAAATTTACCTACAGGCAGCTTGCTGATTTGGGTTTTTCCAGTTCAAAAGACAGGCCTGTGTTACCGTTTCTTATCTCTCTTGGTTTCTTGGATCAAGCAGGCTCTCCTACACAAAATTATTTTTATATCAAAGACCTCCGCATATTAAAAAGATATTTAAATGAAAGGATCTCCTTAATATACAAGCCGATTTTAGCAAACAAAGAGTATGTGTCAAATGTGTCAATTGATGTGTTGGCGGGTATTTTTATGGAAGTAAGCGGAGAGATTCCAGGAACTTGCTTAGTTTACGCAAAGACATTGAAATCCTTAATTGAATTTAGTGGTTTTGTCTATGACATAGGTTTAGGTTCTGATACCGGTAAAAAAATGGATAAAAATATAGCTCCCAATATAAATATTTCAATAAATTTACCAAGTACGACGGATGATGCGGTTTATGATAAGCTTTTTAGACACCTAAAAGATTTTTTATCTCCTCAATAGAATATAATAAAGATCTGTTCTCTGATCTTTTTTTAATTTCTATTTTATCTTTTGTTTTAGGAGACACTATTAACCTATATGGGCAGCCGATCAGGTCTGCGTCGGCCATTTTTTCACCGGCTGAAACCTCAAACCGGTCATCAAATAAAATCTCTACACCTGCTTTTTGAAGTTTTTCATAAACCTCAAAAGCTTTTGTATGCAGGGACCTATCTTCCATCCCAAGACCTATCAAATGGGCTTTATATGGTGCAATGTTTTCCGGCCAAATTATTCCCTTGTCGTCATGTAAGCTTTCTACAACAGCCGCCATTGTTCTTTCTATTCCGATACCGTAGCTTCCCATATAATAAGAAACCTCAGAGTTATTTTTATCAGTGAAGGTAGCATCCGCCATTTTTTTTGAGTAATGATACTCAAGATTAAAAAGATTTCCTACTTCAATACCTTTTTTTAGTATTAATTTTGATTGCGCACCTACTGTTTTGTGTCCGGGCACAGCACCGGCGATATCTGCTAAAAGCTCGCATTCAAAATCCCTGCCGTAGTTAACATTTACCGAATCTTGTGTATCAGATTTATACCCCCCAATAAAGTTTGTAACTGTAGTTAGGGATAAGTCTCCGATATACCTTACTTTGTTCCCATCTCTGTGTTTATGTCCCCAAGAGTGGACATATCCATGTTGTGTTCCGATTTTTTCCAAATCTGTTTCATCCGCCTCTATAAGTTGTCCTATTACTTTTAGATTGCTTTCCAACTTTGATTTATTGACATCCAGATCGCCTCTTATAACCGCTATGATAATTTCTCCGTTGGTCGTGTTTTTGTAAACTACATTTTTTAAAAAACGGCTGGTCGGCAATTTATAATGTTTTACGTTATCATCCATTGTTTTAACCCATTCGGGTTGATTTATAATCCCAAAATTTTTAATTTTTTCTTTCGGATTAATTTGTTCTCTTTCAAATTGGGCAATATCTTCATGGGCAATATAGGAACCATCTTCAGATATAAAATAACCACTTTCACCTGCATCTGATTCCATGATAAATTCATGGCTTT
>MEUV01000011.1:19430-19733 GCA_001772575.1 candidate division WWE3 bacterium RBG_19FT_COMBO_34_6
CTCTGTTTTTATTCCCAGCTTGTTAAAGATTTTAATGTATGTTTGTTTCATGTTTTCGTACTGTTTTTCAAATTCTTTTTCATCTACATCAAAGGAGTAGGCATCTTTCATCATGAATTCTCTGACACGTAAAAGTCCTCCTTTAGCACGTAATTCATCTCTGAATTTGATTGAGAATTGATAAAGGTTCAAGGGTAAATCTTTGTATGACACCTTTACTTTTCTTAGAACATCAACAAACATCTCCTCTGCAGTTCCTCCTAATGCGAATTCCACGCCTCTTCTATCTTTAACCGTAGTAAG
>MEUV01000012.1:0-223 GCA_001772575.1 candidate division WWE3 bacterium RBG_19FT_COMBO_34_6
GGTGTGGGTGGGTTGATCAACAGTACCTTTTTCATAGCATCTTTCCTTTCTGAGTTGTGAGAGATTTGTTTTTGTGTTGACGTGTATTATATTACTTTCTTGTTAGACTGCAATTTTCGTGGTGGGCGAGGAGGGACTCGAACCCTCATATCCTTAACGGACAGCAGATTTTAAGTCTGCCGCGTATGCCGATTCCGCCACTCGCCCACGTAATATAGTATAT
>MEUV01000012.1:307-2356 GCA_001772575.1 candidate division WWE3 bacterium RBG_19FT_COMBO_34_6
TGTTCATATCAGCCATTAGTGGTTTTGACATTCTTGTATCGGGATAATATGGTATCAATTTCGCATGGAGATGATCTACATCCAATCCCTCTATTCTAAAAGTGACACGTTCAATATTAGGTAACTTTTTGTTTAAAATTTCAGCCACAGTCTTTACAGAATCAATAAAGCTATGAATTTGGTTATTCTCTAGGTTCAATATATAACTTGGCATGTGTTTTTTCGGTACAACCAAAGTCATGCCCTCTGTTTCGGGGAAAATATCCAAAAATGCAAAATAACTTTTGTCTTCCCATACCTTGAATGATGGAATTTCTCCTTTAATGATCTTACAAAAAATACAATTATTCATAAATTTATTATATAAAAAATATTAAAGAATAAAAAATTAATGATCATGTATTAATAAAAAAGTTTGATGGTCACTATATTATAGGTTATAATTTGTTACAACTTAATAAAAAAAGGAGCAGATGAGATGGAAAAAGCACTGGCTATTGTAGACGACAACCAAATGGTTGTAGAGGCTTTAAGGATGCATTTAAAAAATGTCTTTCCTGAATTAACAATAAAAACATTTAGTAATGGAAAACAAATACTAAAAGCAATGTCTCAGGATTTAAAAGTTGATGTTGTGATAATGGACGGAAGACTTCTTGATGGAGATACCGGCCCTACGTATGCACATGAAATAGTAATGAACTTTCCGGATGTTGTTGTTATTGGATTTTCTAACGAACGTATTCTTAAAGAGGCATTTTTAAAAATGGTGCAAAAGAATTTGTTTTAAAATCAAACTCAATGATAGATATTGATTCGACAGTTAAGAAGTATCTTTATTAAAACAATAGAAAACGGATCTTAAAAAGATGCAAATTTTTAAAATGCACTTTTTAGATCCGTTTATTTTTTTACAATCACCAGCTGATGATAATTATGCTTACGCTGGTAGAATATATGGCAGCTGAAATAGAACCACCGAGCGGCATTCAATAGAGTGTGAAATCCCAAAATCGAATTTTTCTAGATCTATAAATACTAATATTTTGGTCCTAGATAGAGGTTTTAGCAAATAATGTTCTGCATACATATTTTTTCCAGTAATCACAGCATACCATTTGCCTCCTATTGAAATATAACCATACACCTCAAGTGCTAGAAATACGTTAGCATCTGAAAGAGACTCCTTATTAAGTAAATCTCCATTAAACAAATGAATGCTGTCTTTATTGAACGGTAAATCCTGCATCACCTCTTTAGCAGTATAAACCTTTACCTTCTCTAACTCTTTTAAAGTGATTGAATTTCTATTATTCATGCATTGTTCTCCTTTATTAGTATCAAATTGTAATTGTAGGTTAAAGTGAATTCTACAATGTTTTATTTAATAGTCAACTTATAGTATTAATGATGTTTAATGGCGCGCCTGAAGGGAATCGAACCCCCGGTCTTCTCCTTAGAAGGGAGCTGCTCTATCCACTGAGCTACAGGCGCCTAGTTTGTGTATATTATCAAAGTTTTTACTGTTTTTCTATTCTTACATGGTAACTACCAATTGCCTGTTTAATATTATCAAATCCATCCTTTTTTAGAAGTGTGACAAGATCTCTGTTAATTTGCCCGATAAGCTGCGGTCCTTGATAAATCATGCCCGTAACAAGCGCTACAAGGCTTGCTCCGCGTTTAATTTTCTCATATGCGTCAATACCACTAAATATGCCTCCTACGCCTATTATCATCAGCTTGTCACCAAATTCCCTGTACGTATTAAAAATAAGCTCATTTGATAATGTTTCCGTCGGTTTTCCGCTAATATTACCTTTTATATGCTCCGGGATGATATCTAAAATAGAAGGATCAGATTTATTTTTATTTAAATTACCGATAATTAATCCTGTTACCTTGTATTTTACAGCCGTTTCACATAATTTTCTAAATTCTTCCCAAGGTTGATTTATCGGCATTTTAAGAAGCACCGGTTTTTTAAGACTTATAGTATTTAATTTTTCCAGTAGTTTGTCTAATTTTTCACTTGTTGTGAATGGTTCT
>MEUV01000012.1:2383-4596 GCA_001772575.1 candidate division WWE3 bacterium RBG_19FT_COMBO_34_6
TTATTGTCATCTATATATTTTAAGCACTCATAGTAATCATTAATTCCATCCTCATCCCCTTTGGTGTACTCGGCATTTGTTTTTCCGATGGAAATACAGATTTTTAAATTATTTTTTGGGTATTTCTTGATTTTATTAATGATTGTTTTGACACCCTCGTTTTTTAAGCCGTAGTTTACTACGATCCCCCTTGATCTTGGAAGTCTGTAGGTCCAAGGTTTTATATTTCCTTTATATTCATTAAATGTGACTGTCCCGACTTCGACAAAAGAAAAACCTATTTCTTTCATAATATTGATCATATCCGCATTTTTATCAAAGCCGGCTGAAAGTCCTATAGGGTTGTCAAAAACCAGTCCGAATAAATTTTTTTGTGTTAGCATAGGATTTTCGAAATAAAATATTTTTCTGATGATATTTTTGGATACTTTATTATTTCCCAGTATCACCCCTATTTTTGTAAAAAAGTTATGAATATTATCAGGAGGGAATAAAAAAAGTATTCTTCTTAATATATTTTTGTATAAGAAGGAAAAAAGCATGGTTTATAACTTAATATTTTTATCTTTATGGATAAAATTCTCAAAAAGCAAAAAAGATCGGTCAAATTTTAGTAACCAGTTACGGTTAAGTTTACCGAAGAACATCAGATCTTCAAAAATGTCATAAAGATAGTGGATCATCCATGATAAGAAAAAGGTTGAAAAATACGGGTTATCCTTGGAATAACCAAAATACATATACCCAATACAAACAAGTAATACCGTAGCAATGTTATGAGAATATACGCTGGTATTTAGTTTGTGATTCTGCTTTATAAAAGTAACAAGAGTCTTTAATTGGTGTTTCCTTAAATATTTTTTAATTACTTTGGAATAATCAGTTTTTGACCCATAAATAAAAATAAAAAATAGATGATCGATATCGGGAAGTATGTTTGCCGCAACACCAAGTATCATCAGGTTAGAAAAGTCAGATCCTTCGTATATTTTATAAATGATAAGACTTGTTAACAGACCCAACAGAGCATGCACGTGCATGTGGTATGTTTCGCTTTTTACTTTTAATGCTCTTATAAGACCCATCTATTCATTATACCAAATTAAAATTGTATAAGATGAAATTTAAATTAAAATGGAGCGGGAAACGGGATTCGAACCCGCGACCTTCTCCTTGGAAGGGAGACGCTCTAGCCAGCTGAGCTATTCCCGCAATGGACTTATGTATTTTAACATCTAGTAATTATTTTTCAAAAGATGTTTTCTTCTGTTTTCGAACTCTGTTTTTGATATCTTCCCCGTGCTTAATAATTCCTGTAGCCTTTTTAATGATAGTTCAAACTCAATAATATTCTTATCTTCTTTTATATCAACTTGCTTATTATCCTTTTTATGAACATTAAATATCTTTTGATCGATAAGGTGTTTTGCTTTTATCGCATATTCTTTTTTTATCCATTTTACAACTACTTTTTGCATACCTGTTGAAACAATTTCAAGATGAGCGTAATAGATATGCATCCTATGTAATTTTGCCCAGGAAATATGATTATATGTAATAGTCACCTCATCTTGAGAAAATAAATGTCTTTTTTTGTAGATCAGAATATTATCGTAAATATAAAGATGAGGTCTAAACGGTGTCCTATTAAAAGTTCTGCTTCCGCATATATGCATAAGAAGTACAGCCATATTTATATCTTAACAAAATTTGTATGAGTTAGATATTTTGATAGTGTATACTAAAAATATGAACGAAAACTTATTTGACGTGATTGTAGTAGGCGGAGGTCCTGCAGGCCTTACTTCTGCAATTTATGCGTCCCGTGCAAACTTAAAAACTGCTGTTATTGCCGGGGATCCACCCGGAGGACAGCTTATGTGGACATCAGAGGTAGAAAATTTTCCCGGTTTTCCGGATGGGGTCATGGGACCGGATCTTATATGTAATATGAGAGGTCAGGTTGCAAAATTCGGATCCAGTGTATTTGATGCAAATGTCAAAGAAGTTAGCGGTGATTTCAAAAGTGGATTTAAGCTTAAATTAACCGGAGAAATTACAATTGAGGGTAAATGTTTAATTATATGCTCCGGCGCTTCAGCAAAATGGTTGAATATTGAAAGTGAACAAAAATTAAGGGGAAAAGGTGTATCCGCTTGTGCCGTCTGCGACGGATTTTTTTTCAAAGATAAAGTAACTGCGGTAGTAGGTGG
>MEUV01000012.1:4615-7814 GCA_001772575.1 candidate division WWE3 bacterium RBG_19FT_COMBO_34_6
TACTCTACCAAAGTATACGTATTTGTTAGAGCATCAAAAGAAAATCTTAAGGCTAGCCAGATTATGCAAAAAAGGTCTTTTGACAATCCTAAGATAGAGTTTATGTTTAATACTGAAGTAAGGGAAGTCTGCGGAGATCAAGCGGTAAGCGGTGTAAAGGTATTTAATAATGCTACGAATATCGAGACAAAAATTGATCTGTCCGGACTTTTTATTGCCATAGGGCATGAACCGAATACAACATTTCTAAAAGGGTATGTTGACTTGGATGACAGGGGTTATATTATAGTAAATCAAAACACCAGAGCATCAAAAGAGGGTGTATTTGTAGGCGGAGATGTTGCCGACTTTCGTTACAGGCAAGCAATTACGGCAGCCGGATTTGGCTGTATGGCGGCTTTAGACGCCCAAAAATTCCTGTCCGAACAAACGTATTCAAAATGAGCATTGTAAATATTATTTTTAAAAATAGATACAAACTATTATTATTTTTCATTTTAACTTTATCTTTTATACTAAGATTTTATAATCTGGGTTACTCCCATTTTTACGGAGATGAAACAAAAGTATTTTATATAGATAAAACTATATCCGCTTCAAATTTTTTTCTTGATCAGAGAAAAGGTCCGGTTCAATTTTTTGTTTCCTGGTTGACCGAAAAGGCAATCGGCGGTTTTGACGAATTTTATTCAAGAATACCGTTTGCGTTGATCGGGTGGGTTTCCATTATTATATTTTACTTAGTTATAAAAAAATTATTTAACGAAAAAATAGCCCTCATCTCCACCTTCTTATATGCGTTCAACGGTTTTTATATTGCTTTTTCCAGGACCGTACAATACCAGTCATTTTTATTACTTTTTGGATTTTTAGCAATTTGGTTTGCTTTGAGTTTTTTGGACGGGAAAAATTCAAAATTTATGGCGATATCGTCTGCTTTTATACTAGCTTTAGCGCATCTAACCCATTATGACGCAATATTTTTTGATATAGCTATAATGCTAATTCTTATTAAAAAGATCTCGTATGCTAAAAGAAATATTAAAGAAATTATTAAATATTATTTTTTACCATTTTTTATTGTGATCAGTCTATTTTATATCCCCTATCTAATAAAAGGTTTTTATTATAGTAATACTTATAACTATGTAGCTAAAAGGCTTACAGGGAGTGAATATGCACAAAACGCCAGTTGGTATACATTTTGGGCATATAACCCAAATATTTTATGGGCATTTTTGCTAGTTTTTGTCCTGCCGTTCTTTTTTAAGAAAACTACCTGGTCAAGAAAGCTTTTACTTATTTGGTTTTTAATTCCCTTTATAATTTTTGACTATATAATCCTTAATCCGGGAACGCATATTCATAACTATGTTATTCCGATGATAATTATCGTAAGTCTTGGTATTTATGATGTTTACTTATTAATAAAAACAAAAATTTATAGATTAATATATCTAAAATTTATCAGTATTATTTTTATTTTAATTATTTTTACGGATTTTTATACTTTTGTTCCGGGGATCAATAACGGCTACCCATGGAAAGATTCACGGGCAGGACTTTGGAATATATCTAAAATAAATAAAAGATTTCATTTATTCTTATACGGTTTTCCTTACCAACGGGGATGGGACCAAATAAGAGATTATGTTAGAGAAAAAGGCGGTTTTAGGTATATCTATACAAATGATAATGAGATACTAGCAAAATATTATCTTAACGGCATTGCCTATTCTCCCCCCGGTTCAAATTATCTTCCTCAATATTATATTCATATAGAAAACAGCCAAGAGTTCTTCGATAAGAATCCTGATTTTATTAATAATTTAAATATTAATTACACTTTGGAAAAAGAGTTTTTTGTAAACGGGGAAAAGACCGCTGGTATCTATAAACTTATAAAAAAATAAACCCCAGAGTTAATATAAAAATAATACTCTGGGGTAAATGTTTAATCTTCAAATTTTTTTGAAGACATATCCACGAAGTTAGGTGGGCAAAATTGTTCCGGCTTGTTCTCTGTTTTTAAACAGAAAGTTGTAAAATTTCTATTTCTGTTGGTTGTTACCCTCGAATTGCTTTTTAAGAAATTATATATCTGATCTGGGGTTATACCAAATTTACTGTTTAACCGTGCGTATATTTGCCACTTGGTTAAAAATTTATTGGTAATTATTCTTAAAATCTCTTCTTTTCGGTCGTTACTTATTGGCATATCATTCTCCTGAGCGCTGTGTCCTATTATTATAGGTTATTATACCCTATTTATTGAGTTTTGTTAAGGTTTTGTTTTCTTTTTTTGTATGCTTTTATTATAAGGACGGCAACAACCGGTATTAACCAGAAGGGTGCATAAACCACAATCCAGATAGCCTTGTTTCCTATTTTGATCAGATCAGAAAGGAAAGACCTGTAAGCTTGTTTAAACACTGTCTTTGGCGACCATTCATCAATCGGCTCATAAGGAAGACCAAGCTCGCTTGTTGATACATCGATCCTGATAAGTGCTGTTTTTGAAGCTTCCTCCATATACTTTAGTTGTCCTTTATAGTTATCAATTTGGCTTTGGATGCTAAAAATTTCTCTCTGAATATTTAAAATCTCTTCAATTTTTACTGCCTTGTCTATCATGGCTTCAAATGTAGCTTTAGTTTGTTCAAGTCTTGACAATCTGGCTTGAATATCCACGTATTGGTCGGTAATATCAGTTCCTGAGATGTTCTCCGACACAACTTTAATGGCCAACCCCCTAAAGTATTCTAATGTAGCATCTAGAGTGTCCGTAGGAACCCTTACCTCAATTGTCCCGTCTTCTCCAAATTCAGGTGTTGAAATAAAGGTATTTACAACATAACCTTTAAGAAGCCTCACTTTAATGGAGATTGCATTTATTGTTTCTCTTACATCCTCAACCTGCATAGAAAGATTTGAGTTTTTGATTACCATACGGTTTTCTATATCAGGTGTTGGTGCAGCTTCGTACACAGGTTCTCTTATATATGATGAGCTTTTTGAAGTAATACCGCTTGGTGCAGACAAGTTAAATGATTCCCCGCTAATACCAGCGCTATCATACTGCATTCTTGAGCCCAAAAAAGTTGGCGGTGATGTGTTTTTGCTTATAAGATAAAGAACGATAATTACTAAAAAGGTTGCTAATTTATTAGTTTTGACCCATATAAATATTTTATTAAAA
>MEUV01000013.1:0-282 GCA_001772575.1 candidate division WWE3 bacterium RBG_19FT_COMBO_34_6
TGATCTTTATTTTCAAGTACTATTCCTAAAGACAAAAATATCAAACATAAAAAATAAACAATAAATAATGTTTGTAAATAAGCAAGGGGTGTTGATAAAAGATTTATTAAAATAAAAAGTATAATATCCGCAAAAATAAGTTTTGGTTTATAGATAAACTTTAAAAATATTAGGATATTCCAAGGTAAAAAGGCAAAAAATATAGAGAACGGTTCATATGGAAGACTAAATATCTGAACAGTACAAAGATTTAAAATATAAAAAATCGCTCCGAAAAATGCC
>MEUV01000013.1:377-7215 GCA_001772575.1 candidate division WWE3 bacterium RBG_19FT_COMBO_34_6
AGATACTAGCCACAAAAACAAAACCCTAACAAGATCAGCCGCATGCGCCATACCTGAAACTAATCCAAAACTCTGATATTCCTGCCAGGAACTAAATAGTGCCCTTTTTATAGCCAGGATTGGATTTAACTCTGTCTGTAAATTGTCCCATCCAATCAAATAAGTACCGGGCTGATAATTTGAAAGTCCAATAAAAAAAACCACGATGAGTATTAAAAACGGATATAAGTATTTACTATTTATTATTTTTTTCATATTTCTAATTTATCTTAAAAATCTCAAAATCTTTGTCGTCATGTATTTTTTCGTATCTTGGGCTAATTTTGCTTAAAGATGCCCCATCTACCCCAAAATTAAAGTATACAAAAATAGACCTGTTATCATAACTTTTTTGTGGAGAAGAGATATAAATACTATCCCCGGCTTTTACGTTCACCTCAATAGGCGGATCGAAATCAACAAAATATCCGTCTTCGTTCTTTTGCCACTGAGGGTAAACAGTGTTGCCGTCAGGCAGAATAATCGAAAAATCACCTACAAGAGCAGGGGCTGTATATATTTTGTTGATAACAAATTGTCCGTTTTTTTCAAAATAAAATTGTGCTAGATTATTTGGATTATAAGCGTACAGATCAAATGTATTCTTACCGGAAGTTTCGTGTTTTACCACAAAAGTTACAGGGTTTACAAAGTACCAAAAATCCCTGACATTTTGGCATTCATCAAAAAAGAACTTACCTAAATTATCATTTTTGAATAAGACGGCTGCTGAAATATTATTCTCCTTTATCCAATAATAAAAATTTTCTCTATCCTCATTTGTGTTTATGTTTTGGTTTGATTTTATAAGTGATTTTTGCGGACCGGTACATAATAATCTTTTGGCGTAGTCTTGGCTTAAAGTTTGCTCAGATTTGTCGTTAAAGGCAATATAATGAAAATATCCATCCATAATTTTTTTATTATAAAAAATGGGTAATGCACTACGGTACGCATTAAATCTGGATAAAGGAATGTTTAACACCGCATCCCCATCCAAGGGAGCAATTTTTAATTTAAAAATATCAGCCCCTATGATCTTAACGCTTTGAACTTCAAAAAATAATCTTTCAATAAATAGTAAGGAAATAACCAAATATAAAAGGGGTTTTTTAGAAATAAAATTTTGCTGAGTTAAGAAAATCAGACATAAACAAAGTGATAAAAATAATACTAAACGGCTTAATTCCGGAAGATAGGGTATTTTTATTATATTTAAAGATAGAAATATATAACCAGCCCATACTCCGGCCACGACAATTTTAATCTTTATTGGTACTTTTGAGAAGAAGATATAAATTAATAGTAATATCTCTACAATACCAACAGTGTAAATTTTTTCAATTGAAGGTTCGGAGGGATTTAGCAGTCTCCAAACATTGCCTAAATATTGATTTGGAATAACAAAATCAGCTATCTCCGGGGCAAAATATTTATCTTCGGTGATTGCTTTTGATATTTTCCCGGTAAGTACCCCATATAGATAGCCGTGATAAAAGTAAATAAATATAGCAGCGAAATAGATAAAACTAATTATGATCTTTTTATGATTTTTGAATAAAATAAGATAAATACATTGTTGGTATCTATTTTTTATAACAAACACAATAAGTATAGGAATAAAAATAAGAAGCATAATCAGATACTGTAAAGATCCGAATGCCAATAAGATCAATCCTAACCAAAAGAAGAATAAATCTGTTTTTTGTAAAATAAAATCTTTTTGAACAATTTTTTTGTACAAAATGGCTATCGAGTACATGAATACAGGGAAACCACCTACAAAATACAGATTTAGATGCGCGCTCATTCTGGAAAAAACATAAGGCGACGCCCCGAAGATAAGAGCGCAGATAAAAGCTTTTAACTCAGCATGCTCATTGTTTTCATAAAGGATGGTGATTTTCTTAAAAAAATGAAATGAGATGATAATATTTAAAAACATTATTAGTACAACTGTGGTGTTATAACTGAGAACAGGATCTACAAATAAGCTGAATACCCCACCCATAAGAACTGCTAACACGCCGTCATATCCATAGCTAAAATTAAATCCGGTGGGATACCTCAATATGTCATTATCCGCAAACGGGTGCTTAAAGGACAATATATTTTGTTTTACCATATTCATAAAACCTAGAAACTCAAAATTATCGCCATCACTCCCGATTAAGCTTGTGTATGTGCCCAAGAAAAAAACATTACAGAATATTAAAGTGATAATAAAAATAAAAATTATTTTTTTCATAGATTTTGAATGACTTTCTGATAATCAAATGCTATTTTATCCCACGACCTTAACTGGCCCATTTTTTGTGAAAACTTTTCTAACTTGGATTGATTATGTAAAGCCCATAATATCTTATTTTTTATTGATTTATCAAGATCAAAACAAATTTCTTCAATAGAGATCCCGGCCTCGTCTAAAGCCTTTTTCATATCAACCGAATTAAAATAATTCCTAAGTGCACTTGATAATAAAACACCTCTTCCATAACTAAAACAATGAGATAGCGGTCCGGATGAAGACATAAAGACAGTGTAGGGAAAAACCACCAGATCAACAGAAGAAAAGTAGCAGCTCATTTGATCCTGAGGAATAAAACCTGTCGTGATGATACCCTTGCCTTTGGCAGAATCCACAATACTTTGTATATATTTTTGGTACTGGGGATCTTTTAGATGATTAGGATTTCCTCCACCACCAATGATTAAATTCACACCACCCAGTTCTTCCCAAATATTTATCAGTTTATCTACACCTTTATATGCTGCTAAAAATCCAAAATAGAAAATATACTTTTTATTTTCATCAAGCCCTAATTTTGCTTTAGCCTCTTTTTTATTCAAAACATTTTCTGTTAATACAGCATGCGGGATAACCTCCACCTTATCACTTTTTCCAAGCCTGTGCCTGAACTCTTCTTCAAAAACAATTACTTTATTAGAAATAAAAAGAAGAAATTTATAAAATATAGGTTTTATAAATCTAAAAAAAAGTCTTTTTATTTTATTTTGTTCAAAAACGGTAAATTCATCCCCTATAATTTGGTGAAGTACCAAAATTACTTTCTTATTTTTAATCTTAAAAAACGTCATGAACGGTAAGATGAGTGCGAGATGTAAAAATCCACCAAACATAAACATTTCAAAAGGAAATATAATTACATCGGCATTAGAATAAGAAGATTTTAAAATGGATAAAATAATACTAAGAACATTGCCTCTTTTCCATGTCCTTTCAATAATAATCTTATTTTCAATATATTTATCTTTTTGCTCCAGGATCTCTGCAATTACTTTAAAATTAGCATCCCCCATTATTTTTGTAAGTGAGGTGAGGGTGGCTTTAGTGTAGTTTCCTACACCGACTGTCTTATTCCCATGTATCAAAGACTTTTCAGGATAACTGGAAAATACCGATATTTCCATATGTTTATTTTATAGGAAATTTATACAAATTTATATTAACTGGAAGCTAACCCGAATCTGGCAACAATTTTTCTAAAATAGCCGATATTATATCTACCGGCAAACTCATTTATTCTAATTTTAATAAGCTCAATAAATGATGTAAATACAGCAGATGTTAATTTAACCCTAGTATTCCTATCATCAGACCAAATTACAGCTTTTTCAACTATCAAAAAACCTAATCTTTTGGCTAAAAATAGTATTTCAGAGTCATACCCCCATCTGTTAATAGTAGATCTTGAGAATATCTCGTCTTTAGCCAGTCTTGAAAAAGCCTTAAAACCACAGGTAAAATCAGTTATCCATACATTTAATATAAGTTGTGATAAAAAGGTATACACCTTACCCATCAGCTCCCTTATTTTGGGTTGATGGTTGATTACCGTAGAATGACCGTTTTTTCTAGTACCTACAATTACATCAGTGTTATCTTGTATAAAAGGAACAAACTTTGAAAGCTCAGTAAGGGGTGTGGCCATATCCGCATCAAAAAACAAAGTGTAGTCTGAATCAGAATTACTCATTCCTGTTTTTATAGCATAGCCCTTACCTTTATTTTTAGGATAAGATACAATGTCAACATCAGCATTAGTAGCTGTTTCTATTTCATTTTTAAATCTAATCAATAAGTTAAGAGTATTATCTTTGGAACCATCATTTACGAATATTATTTTTTGAAGTTTTAATTCAACTGGAATAACCACATTTTTTAAAGCGGTTACTGTTTTTATAAGTCTTTTTTCTTCATTATATACAGGTATTAAAAAACTAATTGTTTTAGTCATATCTCATCCTTTCAAGTAACTTTCATTACTATAGGATTATTATACACCTCATACCCTATAGTGTCAAATGAAAATCCCCTCTTGTGGGGGATTTAAATTAGTCACCATATTAAGATACAAATTATTTTGTATTCTAATAAAGTGCCTGCCGTTGTGTTCTCTCTTATAATCTATATAACTATAAATTTGAGAGTTTACAGCAACGGCAGGAAAACTGTTACGTCCATCATATTAAAACATCCCGAATCTGGTGGTGGTTCAGATATAGGAAGAATGTGATGGGCGGGGAAAGGTTAGCCGGCTTAGGTACAGTTGCGTATAAAACGCGTAGGCCTTAGCAAAGCATATTTGAACCTTTCCTCTATTGGAAGTGTGGATCTTAAGGTTGACTTACTGCAATACCCTGATTAACGAAGTATTGATTAATCACTTCATCGGTAGTATCAGGTTCGAACAGATAGGCTCCATACAGGTCGTTTAAGGTACCTGTGAAGGCTGTAACTGCGTTGGTGGACACATCTGCAACGGCAAAACATTTCCATGTATCGGGGCAATTGACTGGTTGTGTAGCAAGATTAGTATAAAAATACCACAAACCATCAATCTCCCCCATGGGTGTTGCATCTATACCAGCGACATTCAAGAGCATATTAAAAGTTGCAATACGCTCCGGATCTGGAGAGGTTTGGTAAAACTCAGGTATTGGAAGACAATGCGCTTCAAAATAACCATATGGGAGTGTTGAAATTCCAAGCAGGCTATCATAAGCATAAGCATTCCAATAAGGCCGGCACAAAAGACCGTCAACACCAACCTCATCCTGCATCATAGCAGCCACACGAATCGTGATGTCTGTAGTAGCTACGCCATGTTGTGAGATGTTAGATCCATCCCCGGCGAAGTAAACCACACGGCCATCAACGAAATGAGCATGGTATGTAAGACCTTCTAATAAAGGCATATCATTAACATCCACACCCATTGCGTCTGCGTTAAATGCAAATGCTTGGCACTCTTCTTTGGGGACCTCGATTAAAGCGCCTGGATTCAATCCGTGAGCAGTTTCCACAGCGGCAATACGTTCGTCTGAGGTTAGGTTATAACACCAGTCCTCGAGATTATTAATAAAACCGGGTAGTGGAATTGCATACTCTGGTGCTGAAAGATCCAATGGTTGAGTGAGATTAATAGAAACCTCATTGCCTGGATTATCAGTGACCGGTTGCTCTGCAACTACTTCGGGTTGCTCTACAGGCGCTATTACAACTGGTTCCTGAACAACAGGTGCTTCTACAACCGGTTCCTGAACAACAGGTGCTTGTACCTCAGGCAATGTTACCTCGACAGGTTTGTTTGTCATGGTTTCAGCTTTGGCAGAACGGGTAAACATATACCCAATCACGCCAATGCTGCCAACAACTAAAACAAACAAAAGAATGACGGCAATTGCCACATACCCCCAGTTGGGAAGAACCTTTTTCTTAGCAGGTTCTTTTGCCACCACAACCGGCTTTTCGGCAGGTTTTTCAACTGAAGCTGGTTTGACAGCTGCTGCTCGTGAACGCGGCTTTGTTGGTTCTTTCACTTCTCCGACAGGATTTTGGTCCATCTTAATTCTCCTTTTCCTTTTTAGGATTTGTTTGAATGATTTTTAAATTTATATGATCACCACCACACTTCCACCACTTTCAAACTATAAAAAATTTATAATCTGGAAGTGGGGGAAGTGATTAAAGGAGAATTTACTTAAATATTCACACACTTAATTTTTAAAGTACGAGATGATTTAAATTGCTAAACCACTCATGAGTAAACAATTGCCCACTCATCAGCAGTCTAGTAAAAAGTTAGGTTGGAATTTGTATAGCAGGAATTTGTAAGATTTAGGGAGATTGTACTATTGATATGCTATTTTGTCAATATTTATAGGTTATATTAAAAATTGAGGGCTGGGAGTTAATTTTGAAAATAATTTCAAATTATACATCCCAGCCTATTTTTACTAAATGCCAACAAAATAGTATTGCCACATCAAAATAACAATAATCCAAAAGACAGAACAGATGCATAATGTTATGACAATAAGCAAAACGGTTGCAGAAAGTGTCTCATGCGTAAATGGTCCTATTTTATTGTTTTTCCTAACATTTAGTTGCTTTTCTTCATCCTCATAAGTATTTTGCTGCTTTGATTTTACTTGTTTTACTTTTACATTATCAGATTTTTGTTTAGACTCTGATTTAGATGATGCGGGTCTATCAAATAAATGTTTTACAGAAGTATTTTTCCTGTATTGCTGCATTCCTTCCTGAACCGACCTTCTACAACTTTCAACCTGCATACTTGGAGCAGTAAAGAATTTGTATAACAAATTTAGGTTTAACTTGTTAGCTTCCAAAAACATTTTATCGCTTAAAAACTCCTTGTTTTTTGCGTATAATTCCAGGAGGTTTTTATCATCAAAAACTTTGGTTTGGATTGAAATCTCATTCAGATATATAAGAGTAAGCCCGGTGTTCCAGGTCTTTATCCATTTTATT
>MEUV01000013.1:7225-8945 GCA_001772575.1 candidate division WWE3 bacterium RBG_19FT_COMBO_34_6
CTATTATTTCGTTCATTTTACCTCTCCTTATATGTTGAATATCTTTAAAGCGATGAGTTAGCGGTTATGAGGATTTGAAAGGCAGTTTTTTATAAGATTGGGTGGATTTTATTATATATTGCTTCCTTAGTCAATATTTTATAGGTTATAAAAAAATAAAGGCCGGGAATTAATCTTTGAAAAAAAATATCAAAGTTAATTTCCCAGCCCGATTTGTCATGGTCCCATGGTATAGGAAGTATCTAAAAGTATCCAAAACCCCCAGAACCCGGAACACAAACATGACGTTATAAGAAAGATAATAAAGTATATTACACACGTTAATGGGAATGATCGTCCTGCCTTTTTATTTTCAGGTTGTTGAGTCATATTTCTCCTTTTATTATTGATCTAATTTGGATCTTAATATTGTTTATTACTTTTATTATATAGTAAAATCACCAAAAAGTCAATACTATAGGGTAAATAGCTGTGCGGAATAAATTGATACAACTGAGGTTAGAGAATCATATTTTATAAGTCAATGTATCAATATATCATGCCAAATATTGCAATCTTGGTCGCTGGTATGTTTGACATATTTGTTCTAGTCTAAAAATATCTGCTTCTCCTGTCCAGAAGCATGAAATTATTCCGCCTTAAAACGGATGAGTTTCGACCAAAAAATCACTCTGTGGATGCCGCATTTATAGTCGCTTCATATGGAGTGGTTTTTTTATCTGGATTTATGGCCAAGGTGGAGTTCTAACAGCAACGTGAGCATTTTCTTTAGCAGGTTCGTACAAAGTGGCAAAAATTATTTTTCCAGCAGGAGATTGAACAGGTTTAGTAACTTTTATATCAACTGTTTGACCCAACAGATCTTTTGCGTCTTCCACTATAATCATTGTACCGTCAACCAAATAACCAACACCCTGACTTCTTTCTTTTCCGGCATGAATAATCTGCAAGGATAATTTTTCTCCGGGTGTGACATTTTGTTTTACAGCCTCGACAAGCTCATTAATGTTAAGAACTTTTACACCGGTGGCTCTAGCCAATTTATCAAGATTATAATCTTGGGTCATTAACGGTAATTTATTTTCTTTAGCAAACTGTAAAATAATCTTGTCCACCTCATGCTCCTTTGTCTTTATTACAGGACTTACCACTTTTATTTTTGACCTTAACCTCTTTATCATATCAAGACCTCGTCTGCCTCTTTCTCTTTTTAATTTATCTTTGCTATCAGAGATTAGATGCAACTCATTCATAACAGCAAGCGGTATAACAAGAGTCCTTTGGAAAAATCCGGTTTTGACAATATTATAAATTCTCCCATCAACCAAAACTGAGGTGTCTACAACAACTGAATTAGCTATTTGTTGAGCTAATTTTTCTCTTTCTTCCATAGCTTGAAGCTTTTGTTTTTCCCTCTTTTTCTCATTAATCTTCTTAGTCTGCCTGTCCCAAAATAACTTAACTATATCTTCCACCGTATTCCTTATTAAAGTTTTTATCCAATTTTTTGCTGCAAAAAATAACTTTGGAACAATATAAAAACCAAATAAAGCACAGGTTATGGATATTAAGGTTTCAGCCAAATAATTTACCCCATATAACGGATTCTCATTAAAAAATGAACTGTAAGAAAAATTAAATCCTATGATAAAAAATACTGCTGCGATCAACGCTCTAATAAATACATTTGCTTCCTCAGGTTGCTTTTCATCTTCAATTT
>MEUV01000013.1:9008-10122 GCA_001772575.1 candidate division WWE3 bacterium RBG_19FT_COMBO_34_6
CATTATTATTAAAATGCTAAGCGTATCGCCTGATTTAAACTCTTGGAATTTTTTGCGGAAATAATATTTTTATATCCAAGTTTGGAGCTTTCTTTTATTCTAATATTTTCAAAAGGTACTTTTCTTACACCACCTGATAAATCGCATTCTCCAAAAGCTATAGTTTTTGGTTTTAAGGGAATATCTTTTACTGCAGACGCCAATGCCAAGCATACAGCTAAATCGCAGGAGTATTCCGATAACTTGTAACCTCCGGAAATACTAAGGTAGACATCATACTCCGACAACTTTAGTCCGCATCTTTTTTCCAGGGTAGCAATTAGCACATATAATCTATTAGTGCTATAACCGCTTGTAGTTCTTTTTGGGAAGCCAAAGGATGTTTTGATTGTAAGTGCCTGAATCTCGAACATAATAGGTCTGAATCCCTCCATAGCTACTGTGGTACATATACCAGAAGCATTTTCTGTATCACTCAAAAAATATTCTGAAGCATTGGTAACCTCACTCATCCCGGTGTCAGACATTTCAAAAATCCCAACCTCAGAAACAGGTCCAAACCTATTTTTGGCAGTTTTTAATGTTCTAAATAAGTGATTTGAATCACCTTCTAAATACAATACTGTATCAACCATATGCTCCAAGACCATAGGGCCCGCAACTGTACCTTCCTTAGTAACATGTCCAATAAGTATAGCGGGGATTCCAAGTCTTTTAGCAATATCTATAATTCTTATGGTACTCCCTCTAACTTGCCCCACAGAACCTGCCATTCCGCTATAATCATCACTGTATAAAGTTTGAATAGAATCAATAATAATTAATGATGGTTTGTCTTTTTCTTCTAACGAATCGATTGAGTCTACTACCAGATCTACGTTTGTTTCCGGAAGCAGTATAAGGTTTTCTGCTTTATAGCTCATTCTCTCGGTCCTAAGTTTTATCTGAAGAGGGCTCTCTTCTCCGCATACATATAATATGTTCTTATCATGCATATTTTTTGCAATTTGGGTTAGTAATGTACTCTTTCCAATACCGGGTGACCCTGCAATTAAAACTACCTGACCTTCAACAAATCCTCCACCCAAAACCCTATCAAATTCTAAAATTTTTG
>MEUV01000013.1:10154-13138 GCA_001772575.1 candidate division WWE3 bacterium RBG_19FT_COMBO_34_6
TATTTCCGATAATTTGATTGTATTTGTAGCGCCTACAGCACTTGAGGATCGTCCCTTTGAACTCTTACCGGTTCCTGATTGGGCAATTGTTTCAACCAAGGTGTTCCATTGGGAGCATTGTGAGCACTGTCCCAGCCATTGAGGTGATTCATAACCGCAACTTTGACATATAAAAATTGTTTTTGTTTTTGCCATAGTAAGAATAATATCAGATAACCTTTATTATCATCTGATTGTTTTCTAATTTTGCTTCTAATTTTAACGGCCTTGATTCATTTTCCAACAATATCTGGGCAACCCTATCCAGAAGTTCTTTTTCTACAGTTCTCCTTAAAGCTCGGGCACCATATTCTTTGGAATATCCCTTTTCTAATAAATTTTTCTTGATAGGCATACCTATACTTAGAGATACTTCCTGATTTTCAAGTGCCTTGGATACTTCACTAAGCAAAAGTTCTAATATTTTTAACTGATCGTGCTTTGTAAGTCGAGCAAATACAATCACTTCATCAAATCTATTAAGAAGTTCCGGTTTTAGAATCTTTTTTAAGTTCTCTTTAAGACGGTTTTCAATATTCTTATCTTCTATTTCTCTTTCCTCAAATCCGATACCTTTGTTATAGAGAATTTCCGTACCAATATTACTTGTTAATATGATAACTGATTTTGAAAAATCAAAAATATTTCCCCTCGCATCTGCAAGTTCTCCTTCTTCCATTATTTGAAGTAAAATATTTAAAACATCAGGATGGGCTTTTTCTATTTCATCAAATAAAACCACGCTGTTAGGATGGGCGTCTATTTTAGAAGTAAGTTCACCACCCTCACCAAAACCAACATAACCCGGAGGGGCGCCTACAAGTCTAGCGACTGTATGCTTTTCTGAAAAATCACTCATATCAAGACGAATTAAACCCTGGTATTCATCTTTTGCAAAAATCTGCAAGGCAAGTACCTTAGCTAATTCTGTTTTTCCAACACCTGTCGGACCTAAAAAGAAAAAATTACCAAGGGGTCTTTTTTTGGATCTTAAACCAAGCTTGGATCTAATTAAGGCTTTTGATACTTTGTCTACAGCCTCATCTTGTCCAACCAGCAACTTCTTTATGGAGACTGCTAATTTACTTAATTTAACCAGATTTCTGGAACTTTTAATTTCCTGGTTTCCCAGATCCAACAAATTCAAAACCTTGTTTACATCTTTTTTGGATATATTAATCTTTCTATAGTGTTTAAATATTTTCTTTTCCTTTTGGGTAAGAGTGTCTTCAATTTTTTTGATTTTATTTCTTGCCCTCAATGCTTTATCATATTGGCCTTCCCCAACCAGTGCATCCAAATCTATAGAAAGATCAAAACTTTTATCTACCATATCTTTATAACTTGAGGGAATTTTTGTCTTTTTGGAAATTACACTGGCACAGGTAAAATCAAGTAAATCTAAAGCTTTTTTAGGAAATTTGGAATTTTTAATTTCTTTTTGTGATTGTTCATAAACATAGTCGATAATCTCATCGGTAATAACAACATTATGATATTCCTCAAATTTTTTAGCGTTGGATTTCATTATATCCTTTGTTTCGGCAGTTGATGGTTCTTCCACTTCTATAATAGTAAAATTATCTATTACGGTTTCGTTTTCGCTTACAATCTTTTCGTACATTGAGGTACTCATATCGGCAATGACTTTAATCTTTTCGTTAGCCAAAGCAGATTTTAAAATAGTATAAAAAATAGGAATTGTAAGTCCAGCCGGGGTAGAAAAAAATATATCTTGAAAATTATCAAAAACAAGTATAACCCTATTAAATAATCTCAATTCATCTATCAAAGCTGCAACTCCGTATTCCAATCCGCCTTTGTTTATGAGATTGGTCATGAAGGATAAAAGACTAATACTTTTTACTCTATATCCTGCCAGAGATGGCGGTATACTAAGGGAATTAATATTTTGCACTAATAAATGGATTATTGAGGTCTTTCCAACACCCGGTTCTCCAATAAGAAGGGCGTTAGATTTATCCTTCAGTAGCAATGTAGAAACAAGCTTTTCATATTCTGTACGGTAAATAATATCGTAGTTTGCTATCTTAACACTTCTATTAGTAAGATCATCTCCAAAAACATCCAAAAGCGGGGTTTTTTTACTATTTTCGTCTACCGGTTTTACGGTATTCGGAAAGATACCAACTTTTACAAGCTCTATTTTAGCCAAATCCAAACTTTTGCTATTTACCATTTTTAATAGAGCTAAATAAAAATGCTCGGTACCTACATATGTATGCTCCAACCTTATAGATTGTAAATATGCCTCCTTAAGAAGTTTTTCTATATTAATTTCCTGGGTATTTTTTACACCAATAGGAGGTACAGCCTCTATCAAATGTTTACCCATTCCGCCGGAATCTATTATATAAGATATCACCTGCTTAGCGTTTAGGTTACGGTCTTTTGAGGCTTTAGTAACAAAGTCTTTAGCTTTATCTGTAAGTCTATCTAAAATCATTTAACTTGTCTGACACTGAGGGCTAATTTTTGGTTAGCTCCATCTACTTGAGTAACAAGAGCAGTTATTTCCTGACCTTCTTCCAACGGACCTTCTGTTTCTGAAACATGTATAAGCCCGTCAAGACCCTTTTCTAAATTCACAAATGCACCAAACGGTACTATTTTACTTACCTTTCCTTTTACTTTTGTCCCGACAGGATACTTTTCTTCGACTGATTCCCATGGATTATTTGTAAGTTGTTTGACACTTAAAGCTAACTTTTTGGAATCTTCATCAATACCGAGAACTTTTACAGTTATCGGTGATCCAACCTGATAATAATCACCGGGATGATTTACTTTTTCCCACGCTATCTCACTTATATGAACAAGGCCTTCTATACCATCTAGATCAACAAAAATACCAAAATTCATGATGCCCGTAACAACACCATCGAGTGTATCTCCGACATTAATATTTTTTAATCTTTTTTGCC
>MEUV01000014.1:0-2014 GCA_001772575.1 candidate division WWE3 bacterium RBG_19FT_COMBO_34_6
GTTTACATAATCTGATTCAGAGGGTAAGGTATATGTGTGTTTTGGATAAACTAAATTTTTTTGGTTTATTTCATTACAATTTTGGAGATATAATTATTACAGCTGGTTTAATTTTATTAATTTACGGAGAATTAACACATGGCAAGAAAAGTACTAATAATTGAAGATGAAAAAAGTATACGTACGATGTATGCGGATATTCTTATCGAAGAAAAATTTGAGGTTATCGAAGCCGGAGACGGTATGAGGGGGCTATCCTTAGCGACTGAGGGGGAGTGGGATATACTTTTGTTGGATATCATGCTGCCAAAGCTTGACGGAGTGGAACTTCTAAAACAGTTAAAAAATGACCCTAAAACAAAAGATAAACCGGTAATTATGCTCACAAACCTGGCTGATGAGAACATCAAACTTACATGTCAAAAATTAGGAGCAAAAGATTTTTTAGTAAAATCTAATATAAATCTTAGTGATATTGTTTCGGTAGTAAATACATATGTACCCGCAGATAAAAGCTAATATTTTGTTTGAAGACAAGTCCCTTATAGTGTTTGATAAACCATCCTCAATGGTGGTGAATGATTCAAATACAAGTCCATCTGATACGTTACAAAGTAGCATATCGATTATTAAAGATGAGGATGATACATCCGAATTTAGTATGCGCAGTGGAATATTGCATAGACTTGATAAAGATACATCAGGTGTATTGATAGTAGCAAAAAATAGTAATGTTTTTGAAAAATTAAAAGAACAATTTGTTAAAAGACAGGTCAAGAAACATTATATCGGGCTTAATTTTGGCCATCTTGATGATCAGGAGATAGTTATCGACGCTCCGATAAAAAGAGATCCAAGAAACCGTATGAGGATGTGCGTACACAGTGACGGTAAGAACGCTATTACAAAGATTATTCTTAAAAAAAATATTATTATAGATGACCAGCACTTGTGTTTAACCGATATCTACCCTCATACAGGAAGAACTCATCAGATTAGGGTACACACAAGTAGTTTTAATCATCCGATTTTAGGAGATAAAATATATCTTACAAAAGCCCAGTATAGTCTTTCCCAGACAATTGTTAGCAGGCTAATGCTTCATGCTCTTGATATAACCTTTTATCATCCGGATTTAGAGAAAAATATGACAGTAACTGCGCCATTACCTAAGGAATTTGAAGAAATGTATTCAAAATACCATTAATAATTGATACAATCGAAATAGATGCCAAAACGTTCTGCCCGTCCAAAAAGAATACGTCAGTCAAAAGTAAACAAAAAAAGTAAAATATACAACAAAATTAAGAAAATATTTGCGACAGGTTTTATTTTCACATGCGCACTATTTTTTTTGTTTGGGTACTTTTTTTATAAAAAAATTACAACTCAGTATACTTCCGCACTTGGTACAAATAGCGAAGATATTCTTTCCGAAAGCGTAGTAACCCTGGTTTCAATAAAAGTTAATGATTTGGGTAAAGAACCTTTGATAGCTCAGAGTATGAGCATGTATCTTTTTGATAAAGATACTTCAAAACTTATAATATATAAAATTCCGGTTCAAATCGAAGTCGACGCCCCCGGTAGATTCGGGATAGAACCACTTTCAAATATACTGGCTCTAGCTGAAATGGGTAGTCATGATATGAAAGAAAGCGGAGTATTTCTTATGAAGGTTATAACAAAATTAATGGCATTTCCTGTTGATAGATATCTAATTTATGATAACAGCACAAATGATACGGTTTCGTCACTTTTGACAGGAAATTTGGTTACTGACAGATCTGCGTTGGATCTGGAAAATATCAGAAATCATATTAAGACAAACCTGGCTTTAAATGAGATTTTTGATCTATATAAATTTTGCAATTCATTGCCCGAAGATAGGATTATTACCAGAAATATGAGCCAAAATTATCTGGATAATCAAAGCATTTTAGATGAGGAATTTATGGATATTACCTTTGACATGTCACTTTCAAACGAAAATAAAAGTATCTCAATTTTAAAC
>MEUV01000014.1:2136-4407 GCA_001772575.1 candidate division WWE3 bacterium RBG_19FT_COMBO_34_6
TAAGAAATATCTTTGATATTGATGATGTTTTGATTAAGAATTTGGCACAGGATTATAAGGAAAGTGAAGTTGATAGATCAGACATTACCGTCATCTTCGGACTTGACTATGCTAAGGATTTATAAGATAATATAAGCACATGTCTCTCTCCTTTCCAATGTCCGCTCCGAATTAGAGCGGACATTGTGTTTGTATAGGGAATATTATATAGGTTATAACCTATAGAAAAAGAGACTAAAGAATGAATATATTAATACCGGTTATTGTAATATTAGTAGTTTTGGTTGTAATATTTTCTGCATCAAGAAGAGTAATAAAAGAAACGCAAATGGATCAATTATCTTCCGGACACTTCGAGATTTTAGAAATTCAAGTATTAAAAAATGCCCAAGAAGAGAAAGATTATAAATCCTCATCACTGGCTGCAGAAAATTTATTTGCCACCCTACACGGCCTTCTTAGAGAAGAGGCTCATCTTCAGGAACATTTTTCATTTGAGATAGTTTCAAACAAAGCCGGAGGATTAAGGTTTTATGTGGCAGTTCCTAATTCTATTATGAAATATATAGAGGGGCAGATTTATGCACAATATCCGGACGCTCAGATTAGGGTTGTGCAGGATTATACCCCGGAGATTAACCAGGAAAACTCACCATTTGAAATAGCTACGCTGTCTTTATCAAAAAAAGACTTTTTTCCTATTAAAACTTTTAATGATCTAGAAGTAGATCCTTTATCTTCAATTACATCGGTCATGTCTCAAGTCGATGAGAATGAGACTTTGGCTATTCAATATTTAGTAAAACCGATCGGGGATACATGGCAACCGGAAGGTCATACCTATGTAAATAATCTAAGAGCAGGTATAACGAAGCAGTCTGGTCAATCTATTTTAGGTACGGCATTAAAAACTACAGCAAAAGAATTTACCGGTCTTGCTTCAGGAGTTGCTACAGGATGGCTCAAATATCATGAGGCGGTCCCAGAGGGTGGTTTAGCAGGAAAGGATGCAATAAAGTTAACACCGGTGGAGGAACTTCAAATTACCGGTATTGAAACTAAACTTACGAAAATGGGATTTGAAATTGAGGTACGAGCATTATCAATCTCCGGTCATTCACAGGCAAAATCAGAATCTAACTTAAGATTACTTCTTGCCTCTTATCAACAGTTTACTAATGCTAATTTAAATTCTTTCATATACAAAATAACCTTGAATAAAAATTCACTTTTAAACAAGCTAAAGCAGAGGATATTTGAGAAAGATAATTCATTTATATTAAATACGGAAGAGCTCGCATCAATTTATCATCTTCCTTCAAAAAATATAGATACCCCCAATATTTCTTGGGTGTATTCACGAAAGACGGAACCACCGGCGGAACTTCCTACCAAGAATTGTGTATATATAGGAGAAACCCTGTTTAGAAGTCATAAGACAAGATTTGGTTTGGCTGAAGGTGATGACCGTTTGCGACATATGTATGTTATTGGGAAATCAGGTACGGGAAAATCAACATTATTTGAAAATATGATCGCGCAGGATATAAATAATGGATTTGGGGTAGGTCTTTTAGATCCCCACGGTGAAACGATAGAAAAAGTTCTGGACAGAATTCCTGATCATAGAGTGGAGGATGTAATTTATTTTGATCCATCGGACACCGAAAAGCCCATTGGACTTAATTTACTTCAAATAGATGATCCATCACAAAAAAATCTTTTAGCATCAGGTCTTGTTTCCGCAATAAAGCAGCACTTTGATTTTTCCTGGGGGCCAAGACTTGAGTACATGTTAAATTATGCAGTGCTGACATTACTTGAGGTTCCCGGAGCAACTTTACTGGGGATAACAAGGCTAATGGAGGATGACAACTACCTAAAATTTATTTTACATTTTGTTAAAGATCCTGCTGTTTTGAAATTTTGGGAAACTGAGTATAAAGAAATAAAAGGAAACCAAAGACTTGTTACAGAGGCTATAGCGCCTATACAAAATAAGGTAAATCGATTTTTGGCTTCCAGTACAATAAGAAATATTCTTGGTCAGAAAAAGTCAACTATTGATATCTGGAATGCTATGAACAATGGGAAAATACTTTTGATGAACTTATCAAAAGGTAAGATAGGAGCGGATAATGCAAATCTTTTGGGGGCATTGCTTGTATCCAGAATACAATTTTATGCGTTGCAAAGAGCAAAAATACCTTACGATAAAAGAAATCCGTTTTATCTTTATGTTGATGAATTTCAAAATTTTGCCACAGGAAG
>MEUV01000014.1:4474-4742 GCA_001772575.1 candidate division WWE3 bacterium RBG_19FT_COMBO_34_6
CGTAGGAACTATAGCAACATTTTCTCTGGGTGCCCCTGACGCTAGAGCGCTGGCTTTGGAGTTTGCCCCTTACTTTACTGAAGAAGATATTATTTCACTTGGTAGGTTTGAAATGTTTATAAAGCTTATGGTGGACGGAATGACTTCGATACCTTTTTCCGGAAGAATATTATTACCCTGGATGGAAGATGAATGCATAGTTCCTAAATCCAATAACAGAGAAAGGGTTTTACAGCTTAGTAGGGATAAATGCGGTACAGACAAGGAG
>MEUV01000014.1:4814-7161 GCA_001772575.1 candidate division WWE3 bacterium RBG_19FT_COMBO_34_6
TTTAAAAATTTAAAAGGAGTTTAGTAATGACTAATAACATACAAGAACATTTTGATAGTATTTTAAAAAAGGTTGAATATCTGGAGTCTTCCGTAGTATCCCTAAAAATATCTTTAAAAAAATTGGAGTCGGAATTTTTAAAACCGGATTATAGTCAGGTAGAAGGAGAATCGGGTAAATTCAATGGTTTTGAAATAGTAACTGAAAGCGGGGAAAAGATATCCGTACCACAAAACTATGCTGCCAAATCAAGACTTGTGTTCGGCGATGTGTTAAAGAAAATTGAAGAGGACGGTAAGACAATCTTTAAACAAATTCATAAAGTAGATAGAGTACAGGTAGAAGGTATTTTGACTAAAAAGGAAGGTGAATGGTATTTACTTACTGACCGGGGATCTTACAAAGTACTTGATACAGCGGCGGAATTTTTGAAAGCGGAATTAAACAGCGAAGCTTTAGCCTTCATACCAGCAAATGATTTGGAGACACCTTTTGCAACTTTGGATAAACTAATAAACACCCGATATTTAGTAAACGGCCCTCACACTCATCAAGAGCCTGATGACAAGCCCGTAGGTGCAGAGAAGAAGGAATACCCGGTTAGAATTCAAGAAAAACCCTCCCCTGTGGTTACTGTAAAAAAACAACAGGCTCCAAAAGAGAAGAGCCAGGAAATAAACAGAAAACCGGAAACAAGTAAAGAAGATCATACTTTTATCAAAAAAACCGATAAGAACAAAATGTTTAAGGGTACTGATAATAAAAAATACGGGGAATCAAAACCTAGCAGTCCTCCAACAACAAGCCAACAACCTAATAGTGCTAGAAATACAAAAATAGACGATGATGATTTAGTCTAAATAATTTCCTCCTCTTCTATTTCTGAGACCTCATCTTCGTTTTCGTCTAAAATGCCTTTCATATAAGGTTTTTCCGATTGTTTTTCTGATTTAAAAATGGGATTTTTGCATTTTAACAAAATTGAAAAATGTTCATGATTTGTTTTTATGAATGTCGCTAAAATATCCTTATCATTTTTTTTGGCCGAATATAGTATTCTGGAAATTTTTTCATCTAATGATCCCAACTCCCTTTTTGTTTTGTAATCCATGACCTTTGTTGTATTCTTATTGATCTTAAGTGATAGTAGTTCGCCGGCCTCGTAAACTTTTTTTATTTTTTTGGTTACAAATACTTTTGCCTCTGTGCTTGTACCCGGTTCTTTAATCAGAGACTTTGTTTTGTGTGCTATATCAACGTTATCGTTGTAGTTATCTTTATTTTTTTCTGAAGCCAGCTGGTAATTTTTTTGGGCGATCTGATTTATCGGATCATCTTTTAATATTTCACTAAATATCTTTTTGGCTTTATTGAATTTTTCTTTTTTTATATAAGCTCTTCCCAGTCTTATCTGCGCATCTTTATTTTGAGGATCTTTGGATAATATAAGCTCATTAATTTCGATAGCCAAATCCCAGTCATTTTTGAGTGCAGCATTTATAGCCTTTTTACTCAAAAGAATTATATTGAATTGCATACGTATGAAATTAACAAAAATATTAGATTTGTCAACGTTGTCTTAGATAATATGCTTATGTATATGGTAAGATAGTATATTATGAGCGGGCATTCAAAATGGCATAATATCAAAAGACAAAAGAGTGCAAACGACGCACAAAAAAGTAAAATATTTTCCAAGATAAGCAGGTTAATTACAGTTGCTGCAAAGCATGGCGGGGGAGATCCTGATGCTAATCCTACTCTCAGACTTGCAATTCAAAGAGCCAAAGACGCCAGAATGCCAAAGGAAAACATTGACAAAGCAATAAAAAAAGGTACCGGTGAGCTGGAAGGGAGTGAATTTCAGGAGGTTATCTATGAAGCATTCGGTCCACACGGCGGTGCTTTTTTGATCTACTGCTTAACCGATAATATTAATAGAACAGTATCCGAACTTAGAAGTGTATTTAATAAATATAACGGAAGTTTGGGCACAAAGGGTAGTGCATCATACATTTTTGTACCGGAAACCAAGGAACCTACTTTTTTTATAGATATTAAAGGTCAGGAAAATATTGAAAAAATAGATAATTTGGTAGAAAGCTTAGAAGATCTGGATGATATTCAGGATATATTTCATAATTATAGGTTTGTAGAATAATATGATAATTTTAGGTATAGATCCCGGTACGGCAAGTATGGGTTTTGCAGTTGTTAATATTACAAAAAAAGGTCCTATACTTAAAGATTCCGGAGTTATCAAGACCTATCCTGATGCTCCGATGTATAAAAGATTGGAAACTTTGTACTACTCTTTGGATGACATTGCCAAAAAGTATCTACCTGA
>MEUV01000014.1:7212-14280 GCA_001772575.1 candidate division WWE3 bacterium RBG_19FT_COMBO_34_6
TCAATGCTAGTTGCAGCCCAAAATAAATCAGACGTAGTTGAGTACACTGCTTTGCAGGTAAAAAGAACTTTAACAGGTTACGGGCGGGCTGATAAAAAACAGATGCAGGAGGCGGTAATGAAAGATCTTGGACTCGCAAAAATCATCAAATCTGATGATGCAAATGACGCCGTGGCAATAGCATTATGTTATTATAAGCTCGTATTACATGATAAATAAGATTTCAATAAAACCAAATAAAAAACAGTATTTTATAATTCACTCGTTGATAATTACCATAATCATCTATTATTTTTCTTTGAACATACAGGATAGGGGATTGTGGTACATGATTATAATCCTCATTTTGATTACCGGTGGATTTTTTATAACACACCGTCCGAATATAAAGATCTTAGACATTCTTGTAACAAGCATACCGTCAATTTTGTTATCGTTGGGTTTTTTCCTATCTTATTTATATTTTCCAAACTTAAGTAAGTATTTTAAAATTTTTTCGGCCTTAATATTCTTTGTTTTATTTTATCTTATAAATCTGGTAAATAACGTATTTCTAGTAGTACATGCAAGGAAAGAAATGATTCCCCTTTACAGGGTGGCACAAACATGGTCAAAGATTCTTCTGGCGTTTATAGGAATTCCTTTATTAGCAGGAATATTTAAAGTCCCGTTAATTCCGGCCTTTGAAGCTTTTGCTGCTAGTATTATTTCTACATTATTTTCTATTTATTTTGTATGGACGTCACAGTATAATCCGGATGTTAAGAAGATAAAAAGGGGAGAGATGCTATCCCTGCAGGCTTTTAGTGCTTTTATAGTCGGTTGTGTTACTATCGGTGTTTCTTTTTTTCCAAACGAGTCATTTTTGAGAGCTTTATTTGTGGCATCAATTTTAATATTTTGTCTAACTTACTTAGAGGGTCATTTAAAAAATTCAATAAATAAAAAAATTATTTTTGAACATTTTGTTATTTCATCATTATTTTTAATTTTATTATTCATATATAATCCTTAAATACCAAGATTTTTGTTGTAGGTAAGGGAGGGGAATAGGGCAGGGCAATTTCAGATTAGCAGCCTATAGTTTAAAATGCTAATCCTATAATGCAATACAAAATACTATAGGTACATTTGTCATAATTAAGATTCTTAAACTTATGTACTTTTGTCATATAAACATCGTTGCAGCAATACAATGCTGCAATATTAATTGATATTAATGTCAATAAACATTGTCATATCAATTGATGTAGGTATGTCATATACGGATAGAGTGGGGTGTGGATAAGTTTTAGGCATACCGGTTTAAAACTCACAAAGAATTCATCCTAAAAAGATTTTTTGTCTGAATAATTGTAATAATAATTAATAAAATAAGAATTATTACATCAAAATTACCGTGTATTTACATCCACTCCTATACATAACCTATTTCCTACTCTAAAGTCTTGGAAAGTGGATGACAATGGATACAATCATTAACAATGTCGTTAAACATACATTATACGACGTTTCAAATATCACAATTTCTAACTCCTCTCTCTTACCCACCTTACTCTAAAAATTATAGAAATTAAAATTTGTTAAATGTAAAGATATACATATATAAATAATTAATAAATTTTTATCCCCTATTTTTTATCATATGTATTTCTTATTTCTTAACTTAGATTTCCCGCATTTACCACCGGGTGTGTACTTTCCTGTTTAGTCCTGTATAGGTTTATAAATTTGGGTAAAATCTGACTTTTGGTTGTTATGACAACAAAATACCACCACGTAGTCCAGGATGCCCTAGGATTAATTTTTGTAAAACAAAGGTAGTAGATTACATTTTGAGAATCGACTTTGCTTATATCTGCCTTATATATCAAATATTGTTATAATAAATCAGTATGGATATACAGCATTATATAATTAAATATCTTGAGTTCTGTGAAATAGACAAAAACTTATCTCAAAACACCATAAAAATGTACCATTTTTATCTAAATGATTTTTTATCTTGGGCAATGACTTATTTACAGAAAGATTTAATAAAGATAAATGATCTAAATGAGGATTTAATAAAAAAATACAGGATAGATCTTAATAGGAGAATAAGCTCCAAATCCAATAAAGAATTCAAAAGATCGACTCAAAAAACATTTTTGATAGCAATAAGGTCTTTTTTAAAGTATTTAGTAGTTGAGGAGAAGTTGGAAATCATATCTCCTGAGCAGATAATTTTGGGTAAATCCGAAGAAAGGATACCCAAAGTCTTAAATGATGAGCAAATGGAAAGACTTTTTGTGGTTCAGGATCTTAACAAAAGGTCTGGAATACGCGATAGGGCTATTTTGGAAGTACTTTTTAGTACTGGGCTTAGGGTTTCTGAGCTTGTGGGGCTTAATCTGGATGTAGTCAATCTAAATTCCGGAGAGTTTACTGTTGTAGGTAAAGGAAGAAAAGTACGTACGGTATATTTGAGTGAGGGTGCAAAGAGATGGTTAAAACGCTATATAGCAACAAGAAACGATATATTTAAACCTCTTTTTATAAGATATGCAGGCAAAAAAATGCCAAATGACGACTACGACGGAAATTCATTAAGAATAACAGTAAGAAGCATTCAGCGTCTTGTAAAGAAATATATTAATAGGGCGGGCATATCAGTAGATGCTACACCTCACACATTAAGGCATACCTATGCTACAGGACTTCTGAAAGAAGGCGCTGATCTAAGATCTGTTCAGGAACTTTTGGGTCATGCAAATGTTTCTACGACGCAAATATACACACATGTCACAAATAAGCAGTTAAAGGATACGCACAAGAAGTTTCATAAGGATATTGGCTTGACTGATGATGACATAGATCCTACCTCTATCCCGTTGAATAAACCTTCCCCGGACTCTTCCAAGGATGACCAGGAAGAAAAAGAAGTGACATCTATTTTCTAATTGCACTACCCTACTTAATTTCATAAAAATACCGATCAATTTGTGAATATTTTTTTTATTTGTTACAATCACCGCAAATAATTAAAAAAAATAAAAAATCTCTGAAAAGGAGAAGATAAAGTGGCTAGAGATAATGAGATTGTTGAGGATGTGAGAAAATTAGATTTTAAGCCCATGTATTTTGTCCGTGCAGTGGATAAACATTTCAAAGAAATAAAATTTAGTAGACTGCATCTAGTTTTTATTGGAAGAAATAACTCGTGTGATAGCGATACCGAAGAATACAGAGTTCTCGTATACCGTCCTTTAACTGGTTTATATTACGAGTCCGTTCCCGTTAAGATGAGGGTGCAGTATACCCAAATACTTGATAATTCTACAGAGGAGATAATAGAGTGGTCTGCGGAGTACGATAATTTTATTAGATGGTTGATGGATAATCACAGATCTAGCCCACTGTTGTGTTGTATAAAAGAATTTCTTAATGAGCATCCTAAAACCGAAGTTTTATCGGTTGGAAGACTTACATTATGAAAATAAATGGGGATTTGTATAATTTTTTTTACAACTCCCCTATTTTTTGAAATGAAAGCTTTGGCGGTGAAGATCAGAATAGCCGTATTTTTCGATCATTTCCCTGTGTAATTTTGTTCCGTATCCTTTGTGCTTATCAAAGCCATAAACCTTGTATTTATCAGACATATTATGAATTTTGATCATTAAGTTATCCCGGTAGACCTTTGCAATTATTGATGCTGCGGCAATGGTGATGCTTTTTGTATCTCCTTTTGTAATATTTGTTTGATATGTTCTATCAATACTTTTGATCTCGAATGTATCTGTTAAAATGTGTTCCGGTTTAACCGATAGTTTTAATACAGATTCATAGAATAATTTTTGAGTGCAACTTGTTAGACCTATTTTATCTATCTCATCATTCGATATTTCGACAATAGAGTACGAAAGTGATTCTTTTTGTAAAAAATCACTGATAATACCGCGTTTTTTAGGTGTGAGTAATTTGAAATCATTAATTTGGGTATATAGTTTGAGCTCATCGTTAAGATCATCAAGCGCTTCCAAATGATTTTTACTCAAAATAACAGCAGCAACCACCATCGGCCCGGCGAATGCTCCCCTACCCACCTCATCAATTCCGGCTATATAACCAATACTTTTATTCCATAATTTTTTTTCAAATGCTAATAAATCATTCTTCATCGTTCTCTTCTAATATAGGAGTATTGATATCTGATTCTTTTTCTACAATTGCCGCCGATGTCACTTTATCGTCTTCTTTTAGTTTAATCAATCTTACGCCGATAGTATATCTTCCCAGACTTGGAATTTGTGCGCTATCCATTCTTATTACCATCCCCTGCTCCGTTACAACAAGCATATCAGCTTCCACTTTTCCATCGATAAGCCTTGCTGAAACGAGCAGTCCTGTTTTGTCGCTTATTTTGTATGTAAATATTCCTGATCCACCCCTGGTTTGCAGCCTATATTCATTCAAAGGAGTTTTTTTACCGTATCCATTTTGTGAAATAGATAATAAATATTTATCTTTATTATCATTGGGTATAATTATTGCTCCAATTACGTAATCATTCTGATGTATCAACTTTATTCCAGTTACACCTCCTGCGCTCCTCCCCATTGGTCTGACATCATCCTCTTTAAATCTTATAGACTGTCCATATAGGGTAACAAGTAATACCTCATTTTTTCCCGATGAAATATCCGCAAATACCAGGCTATCTTTATCAGTCAAATTAATTGAGATAATACCTGATGTTCTGATATTTTCAAATTGTTCAAGTTCTGTCTTTTTTATCCTACCGTGTTTAGTTACCAGCAAAATATATCCTGATTTTTCTTCAAGTTTTTCTGGAGAGATTGTAAGTAATGCCTGAACTGTCTCTTCCTGGGGTACGCTTAAAAAGTTAATAATAGGAGTTCCCTTTGCTTTTCTGGTGTACTCAGGTATTTCCCAGACCCTCATCTTGTATACTTTTCCGGAATTGGTGAAAATAAGTGCCCAATCATGTGAATCGCAGGTTCTTATTGTTGTTATCTGATCTTCTTCTTTTAATTCCCCGCCGGAAACACCGGTTCCTCCCCTCCCCTGAATTCGGTAAGCATTTTTTTTCATCCTTTTGATATAACCGCTATCTGAGAGTGTAATGATACATTTTTCATTGACTACAATGTCCTCATCACTTATTTCCCCCACCTTACCTTTAATTACTTTAGTTTTTCGGTCATCTCCAAACTTTTCTTTTAAATCAATAAGCTCTGTTTTGATTATATTAATAATTTTTTCACCTGATATCAGTATTCCTTCATAATCTTTGATGGTTTTAATGATTTCCTTAAGTTCATCCTCTACTTTTTGCCTTTCCAGGGCGGCTAGTCTTCTTAATTGCATGTCAAGTATTGCTTGGGCTTGAATATCCGTAAATCCGAATTTATTTATTAAGCTTATCTTGGCGGCGTCAGCATCTTTGGATGACCTAATAAGTTTGATCACCTCATCAAGATTATCTAAGGCAATCTTTAGACCCAATAAGATATGCTCTCTTGATTTTGCCTTTTTTAATAAGAATATAGTTCTTCTTACCACAACCTGCTGTCTGTGTTTAATAAATTCCTCCAATATCATCTTAAGAGGCATGAGTTTTGGCTCATTATTGATGAGGGCAACCATATTTGCATTAAAAGTGCTTTGGAGCTGGGTGTACTTGTATAAACTATTTTGTACTTTTTTGGCAATAGCGCCTTTTTTTAACTCGATAGTAATTCTTATCTCGTTTCTGCTTGATTCGTCCCTTAAATCAACTATCCCATCAATTTTTTTAATTTTGGCAAGTTCTGCAATCCTTGTCAGTAGAGTAGATTTTTGGATTTGGTAAGGAATTTCTGTCACCACAATTCTGGTTTTACCGTTTTTTAACTCCTCAGTAATTCTTATCTCGTTTCTGCTTGATTCGTCCCTTAAATCAACTATCCCATCAATTTTTTTAATTTTGGCAAGTTCTGCAATCCTTGTCAGTAGAGTAGATTTTTGGATTTGGTAAGGAATTTCTGTCACCACAATTCTGGTTTTACCGTTTTTTAACTCCTCAATATTCATCTTTGCCCTTGTTACAACCCTTCCCTTGCCTGTTGCGTACATATGCAATATCTCACTTTGATCGTAGATAATTCCACCGGTAGGAAAATCAGGTCCCTGAATGTAGTCAACAAGATCGTAAGATGTTGCTTCAGAAGAAAAATCTGTAGCCACTACTTTTATTGTTTGCTTTTGATTTACCACCTCAATTTCTTTTTCATGCACTTCTTTGCCGATCTCATCGGCTTTATCTATCATATACAGTATTCCGTCCACAACCTCTCTTAAATTATGAGGAGGAATATTGGTTGCCATACCAACTGCAATACCGGATGAGCCATTAAGTAAAAGATTAGGAAGAAGGGAAGGTAGATATAATGGTTCCTGATTTTGAAGATCATTTAATTCAAAATCAACCGTGTCATTATCAATATCTTTATATAATTCATCGGAAATTTTACTCATCTTACACTCTGTATAACGCATTGCAGCGGCAGGGTCACCGTCTATGCTTCCGAAGTTTCCTTGAGGTAAAATAAGAGGATATCTTAATGAGAAATCCTGTCCCATCCTAACCAATGATTCATATATAGCCTCATTGCCGTGCGGATGGTAATTTTTCATTACCTCTCCGACAACAGAAGCACTTTTCTGAAATTTGGAGGTGTAATAAATACCCTGATCTTGCATAGCATAGATAATTCTTCTATGCACCGGCTTTAATCCGTCTCTGACATCAGGAAGAGCTCTGGATACAATTACGCTCATAGCATAGTCAAGGTAGGCTTTTTGCATCTGATTTGTTATATCTGCTTGCATGACATTGGGATTATTTTTGATATTATCCTCTGTTGAAAGCTGTGTTAGTTCGTCTTTATTTGCCATAATAGAAAATATTTTACCAGTTTTTAAATGTCAATTCTAGGCTTTATTTATAATAAATACTACTTATTTAAAAAAAAATTTTTAGGGTAATTTTTATAATTTAATCTTTCTCAATTTCAAACCTAT
>MEUV01000015.1:0-2548 GCA_001772575.1 candidate division WWE3 bacterium RBG_19FT_COMBO_34_6
TTTACCTTTAAGTATCAATTTCCTGCACAAAATATGAAGTTTTTAAAATTATACAATTCAATAGCTGTACCTTTTATGGTTATTTTTATAACCTCAATATTTTTATCCAAAAATACCAGTGTAGCCAATACGGAAAATATTTTAGAGGCCGCAGTTTCACACAGAGTGGACGCTACAAAAGTAAATAGAGTACTGGTATTGGAAAAATTTTTAAAAAAGTATAACTCACCTCTAGCAGAACACGCTAAAACATTTGTTCAGGTTGCAGATAGATATGGTATTGATTACAGACTTCTTCCCGCCATAAGTTGTATGGAATCAACCTGCGGACAAAAATTAATACCGGGATCATATAACGCTTGGGGTTGGGGAATATACGGATCTAATGTAATAAGATTTAAAAATTTTGATGAGGGTATTGAGACAGTAGGAAAAGGTTTGTTTGATGGATATATAAAACACGGTCTTGATACTCCTGCAAAAATCGCGCCTGTTTATACACCTCCGATGTCCAATCATTGGTATAACGGTGTAACATTTTTTATGAACCAAATAGATGAAGTATCGATGGAAAATATAGAATCATAAATTTTTTCTCTTAAACATTAATATTTAATTTTGATACAATAAGCTTGTTGGGCGAGTGGCGGAATAGGTATACGCGTACGGCTTAGAACCGTATTCCGAAAGGATTGAGGGTTCGAGTCCCTCCCCGCCCACCAAAAAATTCTGGTTTAAAATTTTTTTAAAGTTATAATAATTAGAATATTTTTTTCTTACTAAAATCATATTTAAAATAAAGGAGAGGAGAATGGGAATCGAATGCGATCCGTTTCCGGATGCCACTACCCGCTGTCAAAGAAGATGGATTTACGCAAGAGATGATTTTAGATGCCAAATGCCGCTTGTTAGTATTCAAGGACCTAATTTACTAACAAATATCTGCGGTGAGTATGGAGAAGATGTTCATCATATCTGGCCTAAAAGAGCAATGGTTTTTGAAATAAAACAAAACCCTCATACACCATATAATCTGGTTTTGTTATGCAGATACCATCATATGCTCATTCACCCTGATATTATTGATGCTCTAAGAGAAAGGGTATTTGGCGACAAAAATGCTTTGGAGGAATTGTTCGCAAGAAGGATTAGATTATTGAAAAATGGTCTACCTTATTGGAATACAGCTTGGGATAAAAATTTAAGATTAATTGCTAAAAGAAGAACAGAAGATTTTTTGAACGACTTCCCAAAAACAAGATTTCCATTTTATCACCTTTCAGTTTACTACGGCCGCTCTGTATAAATTTTTTAAAACAGGGCGGTATTTTTTTATTCAGATCAATAATCTATAATAATTTAATGAGAAAATATTTACTTTATATTCAATCTATTATTTTACTTTCCGGAACAATTTTTGCCTGGGTTACTGTGTATAAAGACTTTGCCAGATTTTATAACCTGTATGGAACTGTTACAAAGATCTCGGGTTGCGTGATTCCAAATCCTGTGACAACACCTTGTTTTTATGGAGCTTTTGCTTTTTTGACTGCATTTATCATCTCTTTATTTATTTTAAAAAAGCCTGATAACTTTTTATTGCAAAAGAGATTAATAATTTTACTTATCGCCGGAACAATTTTTGCATGGAGTAATTTTGGATATGAGGTTTATAAATTTTATTTAGCAAGTAATGTTGATAAAATTTCTTGCTCCGGAGTACCAACAGAAAATGTCTTCGCCACTCCTTGTTTTGTAGGCGCCTGTATATTTTTAAGCGGGCTTTTAGCTTCAATCTTTACCAAAAAATGTGCTAGATCATAATATCTTACGTTTTTAATTTGATGATTATCAAAGTTATTGGCGGTAAAAAACTAAAAGGAGAAGTGATTCCCATTGCCAATAAAAATAGTATCGTCGCTGCTCTTCCGGCTAGCATTCTCGTAAAGGGAAAGACTGTTTTTAAAAATGTTCCGAAATCTACCGATGTTGATAAAATATTATTAATACTAAAAGACTTGGGTGCTGAGGTTAATACCAATGATTACAACAATTTAACGATAAACTGCAGAAATATAAATAAATATGAAGTAGACTCCCCTGATGCAAAAAAATTTAGAGGATCTATTATGTTTGCCGGTCCACTTCTCGCCAGGTTTGGTAAAGCAAAAATTCCCTTACCCGGAGGGTGCACATTGGGAAAAAGATCGATTGCCGCACATATTGATATTTTCCAATATTTTGGAGCAAAAATAACTTATCTTGGGGATAGTGTGCAGTTTGAAATACCCAAAAAATTAAAAAAGATAAGAATCTGGCAGCAGGAAGCTAGTGTTACGGCTACGGAAAATTTTGCTATGTACGCCGCAAATTGTCCTGGGGATTATGAACTTATAGATTCTGCCTGCGAGCCCCATGTAGTGGATCTATTAAACTTTTTAGAAAAAATGGGAGCAAAAGTACAGGGAAAAGGATCAAATATATTAAAAATGCAGGGCAAAAAAATTTTAAATCAAGCAACTTTCACACCTGGACCGGATTCGATCGA
>MEUV01000015.1:2603-4105 GCA_001772575.1 candidate division WWE3 bacterium RBG_19FT_COMBO_34_6
AATTCAAAATTTTAAAAAATTTAATATAAATATCAAAAAATCACAAAATGACTTAGTAGTTTATGGAAACAAACCTATAATTATAGATTCCAAAAATTCGGGAATGCCGTTAGCAGGTAATGGTTTACCAAAATTTTCTCCAAGACCGTGGCCCGGTTTTCCGGTGGATGGCCTGCCTCAAATTGTAGCCTTGTGTTGTAAATTAGATGGGAGAATACTCATACAAAATTGGATGTACGAATCAGGACTTGAATTTTGTAGAGAACTTAATATGATGGGCGCTAATATATTTATTTGTGATCCGCAAAGAGTTATTGTCTCCGGACCAACAAGCTTAAAAAATTCTGAAGTTTTTCCTCCTGATGTAATACAGGCAATAATGGCAATTTTTTTACTTTCTCTAAGTGAAAAGGTGACAACAATCATTCATGGGACGCATTTCTTACTTCGAAGATACCCTGATATTATTAATATTTATCAAAAGTTAGGAGCAAAGATAGAAGTTCTAGAGAAATGAAAAAACCCGTAGATACGGGTTTTTTCAATAATACCTAAACGAATAGAACTATCAGGGATTTGCTCCCGTGATGTAACAAAATAATAAACCCAATATTGATGTTTGTCAACCAAATTTGATGTAAAATAGATATATGTTTGAACTTACAAAAACAATCACCAAAGATAAAATTTATTTACACGGTTTATTCAAAAAAGCTGACAGACAAAAATATGCGATTTTGTTTGTACATGGTTTTGAAGGGGATTTTTATTCTCAACCTTATATACCTGTAATTTCGGATGCTTTTAAGGACAACGGCTGTTCATTCTTATCAGGAGAAACCAGGGGTACGGGTCTTCAAACCCGCTTTCAAAAAACAGACGGAAAGGAATACATTTGCGGGTCCCATCTTGAGTTATTAAAAGAATCCTATATGGATATTGATGCCTGGATAGACCTTTTAATTGAAAAAGGATACAAAAATGTGATGTTGATCGGCCACTCGTTGGGTAGTCAAAAAATAATCAGATATATGGCTGAAGGTAATCATATAAAATATGTTAAAAAAATTGTTATAATGGCACCATCGGATACACACGGATTTGCCGATATCTTAAGTCAGGGAAAATACAAAAACATAATTCAGGAAGCCAAAAATAAAATAAATGAAGGTAAGGGACGTGAATTTATAAAGCAGGATATGTTTGATATAAATATGTCGTACCAAACTTTTGCGTCATGGTTTACAAATGATCATTTCGGTAAAATGTTTAATTTTGGCGATAAAGATAATAATTATATGCTTTTAAATAAAATAACCGTTCCTGTTTTTGTCGTAGTCGGTGATAAGGATGAATTTTTCCACCCTACAAATCCGTTAAATATGCAAGAAGCTTTGGATATTCTTAAACTAAACATAAAAGATTTTGAGTTTCAAGTAATAAATGACTGCGGACATAATTTTGCAAATAAAGAGCACGAATTGGCCCAATCGATCATAAAT
>MEUV01000015.1:4115-5348 GCA_001772575.1 candidate division WWE3 bacterium RBG_19FT_COMBO_34_6
AAAGATGTTGATATCGGAAATAAGATTATTTTGTATAGAGCTCCTTACGATATCGGAACTACCAAAAACGAATCCGGTGAATATATTATTAAAGATGATTCGAGGATCTCTGCAACTCTTGATACACTTAGATATTTGGTAGATAACAAAGCCAAAGTTGTCATTATTACTTATGTCGGAAGACCTGACGGTAGAATTGTTGAAGAATTAAGAACAACTCCACACGCAAATACTTTATCCGAATTACTTGGAAAACCAATCAAAAAGATTAATGATTGTATCGGACCTGAAGTTGATGCTGCAATAAACAATATGGGTTTTGGGGAAATTATTATGCTTGAAAATACAAGATTTCATCCGGAAGAGGATGAGGCGGATGAGAAATTCGCACAAGAACTTACAAAAAATATCGATTTAATCGTTTTCGACGGATTTCCTCAGGCACATAGGATACATGCCTCTACTACAGGTATTATAAAATTTAAACCGGCTGTAGCAGGATTTTATTTTGAAAAAGAGGTAAATACCCTTAATAAAATTTTGGAGAATCCACAAAGACCTCTTACAATTATAATCGGTGGAGCAAAGGTATCCGATAAGGTAGACGCGATCAATAACTTATATGATATTGCGGATAAATTTTTAATAGGAGGCGGAACAGCTAATGTGTTTTTAAAAGCCGCCGGTATTGATATGGGTGGTTCGTTTTTGGAAGATGTATTTATTGATGAAAAAAAGAAAATAAAAAAAGACTGGGTGGAATATGCGTCAGAAATAATGAACAAAAAGGATGCGCCAAACAAAATTATAATACCGATTGATGTAATAATTGGGGACAAGAATAAAAATGAACATAGCGCTTATAATTTATCTTTTCAAGATAACAGAATAATACCGCAAAACAGTATGGCACTTGATATCGGTATAGACACAAGACAACTGTTTGAGGATATTATTAGATCATCTAATACAATATTCTGGAATGGCCCCATGGGTATGTTTGAACAAAAAGGATTTGAGGGGGGCACACAGGTTGTGGCTAAAGCTATGGAAATATCATCCAGCACTACTATAATCGGCGGCGGGGACACGATAGACGCAGCCAAAAAATACTGCGATATCAACAAAATTACAATGTTGAGTCTTGCAGGCGGGGCAACTCTTGAGTTTCTTGCAGGAAAAAAATTACCGGTACTGGAGCTTTTGAAAAAATAGACTAAATAATTTAAAATT
>MEUV01000015.1:5424-8522 GCA_001772575.1 candidate division WWE3 bacterium RBG_19FT_COMBO_34_6
AAAACTTATTCCGATATTTTACAAAGATCTGCTTTGGAGACAGAAGTTGACGGATTTAGAAAAGGTAAGGCACCGATTGAAAAGGTTGAACAAAAATTAGGAACATCAAAACTATATGGGGATACTATTGACGAACTGTTACAAAAATACTACACCCAGGCTCTCAAAGAGAACCTGATACAGCCTGTATCTAATCCCAAAGTTGAGGTTAAGGAATTTGATATCGAAAAAGATTTTGAATTTGAAGCTAGAGTTGCTACAAAACCCGATATAAAAATCGGGGAGTATAAAAATGAACTAAAAAAATATTATCAGGATAAAAATACCCAAATAAGTAAAATGAATGCAGAAAAATTAAAAAACGGAGAAAAGATCGAGCATTCCCATGCGCACATCCATCCTAATGAAATTGTTGATATTCTGATCAAAAATTCAACCTTAGAAGTATCTGATATTTTAGTGGATGAAGAAACAAATAGGTTAATATCCAGACTGATAAATGAGGTGATGGCTGCCGGTATGAAGGTAGACGACTATCTTAGAGCTCAAAATACAACAATTGAACATGTTACTGATAATTATAAAAAAGCAGCAGAGATTAATATAAAAGGTGAGCTTGTGCTTCACGAATTAATAAAAATTGAAAATATTACCGTGACCGAAGAGGATATAGATAAAACAATAAATTCCATAGAGTCGGAGGAAAACCGTAAAAATCTAAATACTCCTGTTCAAAGAGTATATATTAGGACAATTTTAGAAAAAAATGCTTTATTTGATAAAATTATAAAAGAGTTAGAAGGAGATAATCATCATGAATAATATAAATAATAATACACTTATACCGATAGTGGTGGAACGTGATCCAAAAGGATTTGAAAGGTCATATGATATATATTCAAGACTTCTCAAAGATTTTATTGTTTTTGTGACAGGTCCGATTGATATGGGTGTTGCAAATACATTTATTGCACAGTTACTATTTTTGGAAAGTGAAAATCCTGAACGTGAAATTAATGTATATATTAATTCACCCGGGGGAGATGCATACTCCGGAATTGCAATGTACGACACAATTAAGCATGTAAAAAATGAGGTGAGTACAATCAATGTAGGTTTGGCTGCATCAGCCGGAGCTTTACTTTTGTGTGCAGGATCAAAAGGTAAGAGATTTGCATTACCGGGGTCCTACACCATGATACATCAAGTAATCGGGGGTATAGAGGGTCAACAAACTGATGTGGAAATTACTGCCCGTCATATGTTAAGACTAAGAGAGCAGTATGCAAAAGCTTTAAGTCTTAACTCTGGTCAAAAAATGGATAAAATTCAAAAAGATATAGAACGTGATAATTGGATGAACGCGCAGGAAACATTAGATTACGGTATTATAGACAAAATAATGGATCCTAAAAAAAGCTAAGATATCGGGCTCCTAGCTCAGCTGGTTAGAGCGTCGCAGTGACATTGCGAAGGTCACAGGTTCGAGCCCTGTGGAGCCCACCATTGTAAAGATATTTAAATATTCTGTATATTTTTGTTATTATTAATAAATGAGATCTGCCGTTTATTATGCCAAAGTAAGTGTATTATTTTTGGCGCTTTTTTTGGAATCATATTTTTTGTCACAGGTGATCTTTGACTTTATTAAATCCCAACAATTTTTTACTCCGGTACTTAATGTTTACGGAATAATAGTTCTGCTTGAAATGCTTCTGATTATTACTAATGCTTTAATGATCGGTGCATGGGGTAAGTGGGAACAATTTGTTTTTACACCGGTTCCGATCATAACCGGGATGCTACTTGTAATTCTTCCTATCAACAAAGCGTACTCGATAATATTTATATTATTAGCTTACTTATTAATCTGTTATGACATGCTCCTTGCTTCTCAATTAAAATCTCAAATGTTGGTATTTAATCCGCGTCTGGTACTTAAATTCACCTCAAAAGCCATAACCTTAATATTCAGTTTATTGTCAGCAATATTAATAATCTTAAATGCGCAAAATCATCCTGAATTAAACATCGGAAATAAGATAGGAGAAATATTCGACAAGTATTTCATGCCAAAAATATCTTATCAGATAGATACAAAGGTGGATGAGGTAACTAAGGATCAAAAACAAAAATTATCAGCATTCGGGCTTGATCCCGGACAGGTTGAAATTGCGGAAAAATCAGGACTTTTTTCTTCGGTTGTTAACTCACAGCTGTCACTTAAGGATACTATTACCGAAGAGGTGAACGGCTTGATCGAACCCTATAAGAAATTTTTTAATCCTATAATTGCTGTCTTGGTTTTTACCTTACTTCAATTTTTGGGTTCAATTTCATATTTCATGTATACATTAGTTGTTGACTTGATCTTTTGGGCGGCCAAAAAAACAAAATTCATCAAGATAGATCTGGAACCGGCTCAAAAAGAAATCATACATTTTTAGATAATCTGTTCAGGGATAATTTGCCCAATCTTTATTGAATCTTCTACTTTATATTCTCCAACCATGCTTCTGGTAAGACTTACCAATACGCCGCCAATTCCAAGATCAATACCCAGATCGTTTGCCAGTGATCTTATATATGTCCCTTTTGAACACAACACTCTTAATTTTATTGTCGGAAGCTTATTTTTTTCATAAAATCCAAGCTTTTCTATTTCATAAATGTTAATTTTTTTGCTGGGTAGGATAATGTTATCTGTATTATTTTTTCTTGCCTTCTTATATAAAGGGGTACCCGATTGTTTCACTGCGGAATAAAGAGGTACTTTTTGCTCTATTTCCCCACAATATTTTTGGAGGAGTATATCTAACTTTTTTTCTATATCCAGGTTTTTAGGAATCTTAATGTAAGTAAGTTCTTTTTCCAGATCGTAGGTAGGGGAGGTAGCACCAAAGCTAATTTCACATATATATTCTTTATTCATTTCCATTATTTTATTTTGTTTTTTTGTGTCATTTCCTGTCAGTACTATCAAAACTCCCTCGGCAAGGGGATCTAAGGTACCTGCATGGCCTATTTTGACCTTTTTTCCTGATTTATTGAGCATACTCTTAATCTTTGCAACTATGTCGAAGCTGGTCCACCCTGAT
>MEUV01000016.1:0-294 GCA_001772575.1 candidate division WWE3 bacterium RBG_19FT_COMBO_34_6
TTTTATGGGATCGGGAACAAATTTAAAAACTTCATTATGAATACAGGATATTAAAGAAATCTGGGTCTTAACCGCATGAGTAAACCCGTTATCACTGGTAAACTTAATGAATAAATCCATATCAAAATTTTTATTTATAAAATAGTAAAGCGGGAGATAAAAATGTTCAAGCTGAAAAGTCCTCTCTGGAAATACACTATGAAACATCATTATTGCTAATTCCGGTTCAGAAGCTAAAAGATTTACTTCAACTCCGTTTATCATGCTTTTTCTGATGTAAGGTCTTAAAACATG
>MEUV01000016.1:321-2850 GCA_001772575.1 candidate division WWE3 bacterium RBG_19FT_COMBO_34_6
CCTTTTTTGCCTTTGCCGACAAATTCTTTTCCACGCTCATCAAAATATGTTTTCTGTTGCGGAGCCCATTCATGAAAAATATAACCATTTTTAATTAGGAAATCATTTGCTTCTTTATATTTTTCCTTGCTGCCAAGCCAAATAACATCAGTATCATTGGGAGTTGCGGGATATGGTTTTATTGACTTAAATATTATGTAATTATCTTTATCAAAATTATTGAGCTTCGAAGAAAGAGTTGAAATAACATTAAAAGTTTTTTCTTCCCTCTCTTTTAAATATTTATATTTTCCTTCTAGTAATGGGTTCCAATTTTCTCTTCTAAAAAGTGATAAGTATAAAAGTGCAACTCTATTTTCAAAAGCGAATTCGTAAAAATCCAAAAGCTCTTGATCCGAAACATCTGTTTTTTCGCTTTCAGAAAAAGGAGTCCCAATTAGTTTTATTAATTTTTCTTGATTCGTCAATAGTTACACTTCCTCAATTTTGTGTTTAGTAACGCTCTATATATTGAATTTAATTCAGTAACAATTTTCTTCTTATCATATTTTCGTAAAACCGAATTACTTGTTAATGCTTTCATCTCACTCAGTTTATCTTCATTGTTAAGTAAAAAAAGAATTTTTTCAGAAAGTTCTATGTAATTTTTAGGTTCATACAACAATCCGGTGCTATCTATGTCTATTTCTTCCGGAACCCCTCCTCCATTTGCTCCTATTATAACACAATTATTGACTAATGATTCAAGGACTATACCAGGGAGGGGATCAGGTTCAACAGAGCAATGCACAGAAAAATCAAACTGATGGAAAAGGTTAGCAATATCTTTTCTTTCCCCTAAAAAATATATTTTATCCTCAAGTTTATAATTGGAGACAAGTTTTTTTAATTCATGCAAATAAGTTTCTTTTCCCTTAACAGTTCCACCGACAATCAAAAAAACACATTTTTCATATTTCTTTATAACTATTCGAGCAGCTTCAATTAATACGTGCTGTCCTTTCCAATGTTCTAATCTTCCTACACAACCAATAATTTTAATATCTGAATTTATATGTAACTCTTCTCTAATATTCGATGTAATATTATTATGTCCAACTAAATCAACATCAATCCAATCATAAAGAACTATCACTTTGAAATCCTTCTTATGAAACATTAAATCCTTTAACCCGTTCGAAACTGCAAGCACTTGGTCGGAAAAGCGCAATGATATTTTTCTTAAAAATACTTTTAGTACTCCTTTTACTATCATTCTAATGTGTTGGACAGATATTACCCTAGTTAGTTTAGCCGAAATATTTGCAGTAAAATCTAAAAGATCATTTGAGTGTACAATGTCTATTTGATATTCTTTAATTAGTCTAGAAATGAAAATTATTGAGCGGCAAAAACCAAACAGATAATTAATTAGTTTTAAGGGATTGCTTGTCTTTTGGAATCTTAATATTGGTTTTATTAACACTCTTAAATTATGTTTTTTATAAAGTTCAACAATACTTGTATGTTTTGAAAGTAAAACTATCGTCTCGTATCCTAACTGATTCATTTCATAAACCATTTTAAACAAGCAGTAGTCAGCCCCCCCTACTTCATAATTATTTGCATAAACATACAAAATTTTTGTTATACTCATCTACTCAGTAATCTGTTGTTGATTAATTCTTTTGCTTGCTCAAAAACAACTTCCAGCCGATTTTCTCCATTAATTTCAATAAAGTTGTATTTCTCAGAAAACACCTTATATCTTCTATTCCGTTCTTCTAAATAACGAATAGACTGGATATCTGTTTTCCGTGAGAATGCTACTTGCGGAGACACTTTAATAAATATATTTAATTTACTTTCGGGGAAAAACAATCCTAAGAATCGAGCTAACTTTAACATTTGATCATCATTCAAATTTATACTTTCTGAAATGTTGACTGTTGTATCTAGAAAGAATCTATCCATAATTATCAGATTATTCCTAATAAGTTTTGGGAACAATCTTAACAATGTAATTAATAAATAATCCACCGCCCAAATAAAACCATAAATAATAGCAATTATTCTATGATTTGTGAAAAAAGTGTTTTTCTTGTCTTTATACCCATCATAATTCTTAAACTCATCTGTTTTATTTAGTGCAGTTCTTCTCCCTAACATTTTAAAAGGTTTTAACAAAAACGGGAAGTGCCGTGCATAAAAATAAGTGGCATTAACTCCTTTAATTTTATAATGGGAGATTAAGTTATTCGATAACGTTGTTTTCCCGGAGCCATCTGTTCCAATTATATAAATTATCTTTTTCAACCTAATTAAGAACCAAACTGTTATAAATATTTTGTAATTCCACAGCTACTTTTTGTTTAGAAAATTTTTCTCTATTATCACCATAAGGATTGATATTCAATTTTATCATATTATTAAAAATGCCGATTAAGTCCTTCTTTTCATCCCATATGACTAAATTATTAAGGGTATTTTGTACCAAGATTCTTTCTAAAGCATTAATCTTAGTTGAAACAATTGGTAACCCCACAGCAA
>MEUV01000016.1:2896-3186 GCA_001772575.1 candidate division WWE3 bacterium RBG_19FT_COMBO_34_6
ATCCAATAACAGGAAAGAAATAAACATCTGCTGCATTATATATTTCTTCAATATTTTTAATATGACTTTTAAGGATAATAAAACCAGAAGCAATTAACTTTTCATAAAGTTCTTTATCTTCATCAAAAAAAGGGCTTGAAACAATCACTACCTGGTAATTGTTTGTTTTCAATTCTTCAGAAATTTCTGTCAAACTTGAAAGATTTCTATTCTTCTTAATATGACCGACATGCAGTACAATCTTTTTATTAATGGGTATACCATATTTTTCTTTAAGAGTGTCCATCACC
>MEUV01000016.1:3208-3472 GCA_001772575.1 candidate division WWE3 bacterium RBG_19FT_COMBO_34_6
TTATATCTATTGGGTTTGGTAAAAATATAGTTGAAATTCCTTGGCTCTTGAAAATAGTTTCCCATTTTTGAGCTTGTGTAAGGATCAAATTTGGTTTTAAATACTTTATAAACTTAATTTGAGTAGGTGTTAAAAATACTCTAACTGCCGATAAAATTGTCTTTGGTCTATTTAGACAAATTAATTTTATCAATTTTGCTACGATAAAACTTCTTATAGTAATACCGGTTACATAATGAATAATGTCAGGATTAAATTGATAAA
>MEUV01000016.1:3520-5202 GCA_001772575.1 candidate division WWE3 bacterium RBG_19FT_COMBO_34_6
GCTATTCTTTTAGATATCTGAGATAAACCTTCGTCACCTTTGCCAGTAAAATCACCTATCAATAAAACTTTCAAATTCTTTTACATAACCCAGATAAGTAGATATCTTCCATATTCTTTACAAAATTTACAGCCGAGTATTTTTCCTTCAACTTTCTGAATCCATTTTCTCCCAACCTTATTCTAATATCAGGCTTTTGAATTAAATACTCAAGTTTTTGTGCCAAATCGGCTGAGTTATTATGAATAAATAGTAAACCATCACGTTCATTTGTAATAACCTCGGGAATTCCGTCAATATCGGAAGCTATAACAGCTTTTTTATAACACCAGGCATCCAATATTGAATACCCCATGCTTTCCATTAATGATGGAACAACAACTATATCTGTTCGCAATAATAAAGCAGAGAAATCTTTTAAAACACCATAAAAATGAATATTTCGCAAATCCAATTTTGTGATTAATTCAATTATCTTTTTCATATAAGAATCATCATAACTACCGCCTATTATTTGCAAAGTTACATCGGTTTTTTGAATTAGCAATTCTAATGCTGCAATGAGAATATGTAATCCTTTCTCTTTCGTAATTCTACCTAAATAAGTTATTATAATATTCTTGTTAGTCGAATCTTTTGGAATAATATCATTTAATTTATTAATATGCGTTTTACAATCATATCCGTTTCTTATTACACAAACATTTTTCTTAAAAAACAGCATTTTGATTTTTTCTAAGGTAGAGTTGGATACACATACAATTACATCGGTCAAAGCAAATATTGTTTTATATAAATAAAGGAAAAACACTTTATTCTTCTTCTTTTTTTCTAGTATTCCGATTAAATCTTCATGTATTGTACAAATCTTCAAAGGAATTCGAGCTAAAAACGCTACAATTATTCCTATAATATGTGTTTTGGTATTATGTGAGTGTACAATATCAAATTTCTCTTTTTTAAAAATCCGGTACAATTTAAAAATATCTAGGATAAAACTCCTACCCCTAATTCTGAGTGGAAATAGTTTTGCATTTTTTAACCGCAAGTCCTCTTCCGGATAACCAGAATCAAATACTAATGAAATCTCATATTTATTTTTATCTAAACCCTCTATAAGGTGCGATACAACTGTAACAACTCCACCGTAGTAAGGACTAACAATTAGATAACAAATTTTAATTTTATGCATTTAATTTAGTTTTATGGAAAAGATATAAAACAAGATAATAGTAAACCTTCATATTTAATGGAAAATACCTAAAAGCACAGGCTAAATTATATCTAGCCTCTTCTAGCTGTATATTTCGCGTTAAATAAATTCTTCCTAATGTTAGGTGATAATTAGATAATAACCTTTCTTTTGATATTTTTTTTAGTTTTTTTAACAATCGGTTTATTTCCTTGTAGTATTGTCCTTTTTTTTCAAGATTATTTTCATGAGTTATAAAATCACATAGTTGAATCATTTTTTTTTCAATGCTCTTTGGTCGGTTTGACAATGCATTGTATCGCAACCTGTATTTGTACAATAGCATATTTAAATTATACATATCATAGGTTAAGTTTATACGCTTCCAAAGAATTAAATCTTCAACAAAGTGAATTACATTTTCATCATAACCACCGATTTTGTTCAATATGGCTTTTCGTATCATAACACTTCCATGGAAAAAGGGACT
>MEUV01000016.1:5213-8347 GCA_001772575.1 candidate division WWE3 bacterium RBG_19FT_COMBO_34_6
TTGAATAATAAAGAAATTTTCCATCTTCTGATATAACTTGAGCTTGTGTACCAACCAAAGCTGCGTCTGGGTAATTATCCATAAATGTAATCTGTTCTCTGAAGCGATCTTTTTCGGATATATCATCGGCATCCATTCTGGCAATCAATTCATATTTACTTTTTCTTATCCCACTATTTAGTGATTTTACCAAACCTTGATTTTTCTGATCAACAATAATAATTCTATCATCATCATAACTGTTTATAATATCCAAACTATTATCTGTTGAACCGTCATTAATAATAATAAACTCAAAATCCTTAAAGGACTGGTTAAGAATACTCTCTATAGCCTCCTTAAGATAGGCATCCCCATTATATACAGGCATGATTACAGAAACTTTTTTCATACTATATTAAAACCCAATCCTCTGGATAAATATTAGTAACATCATTGTACGTATACCACTGCTTTGGCACAATAACAACTTTTTCATTGTTTTGATTTAACCAAGCAGTCCACCAACTGAATGTACTATTAGCTATTATGTTATGTTTACATGCTTTCATCAAGCGAAAATCCTCAAATGTATTATGGTTATTATCTATATAAGTAATATCCTCTTTAACATCTTTTAATATTTGTTTTGCTTGTTCAATGTCATCGGAGAAAATAAAAAAAGAAGGATTTTCTATTTTTGATCTTATTAAATCAAATGAATCAATATAATATTTTGAAGTTAGTTGTTTATAAATACTTGCGTTATCGGGTAATAAATAATCTGATAATCTAATATGCATGGAAACCGAGTTCTTTTGACTTATTTGTTGAAAATATTGATTATTAATTAGAACGGGAATATCCAATTCTTTACGAATTGTCGCCTCAAAATCTTGGAAGTAATGCAAATTCTGCCAATATCCACTAAAATAAGTTAGTTTGACAGAATAATATTTTTTTTTTGAAATATCATATTCACTATCAGTTATCTTTTTAATTAGTTTCAGCCGAATCGCCGATCTCAAAAAAGCGGAATTAATGTATTTTGCTTTAATATTTGGAAACTTGGCTAACTCGAAATCACGTTTAATATTTGTGGTTGATCTTGAGTAATCAGTAATATCAAAATAAACTGGAATACTGTTTTTTAATGATATTGCTCTTCCAAATGCATATTGAAATAGTTGGTTCCCCAAACCACCCATAATTCGAACGATTATCATAAATACTTATTGCCAAATTTAGAAATTCTTAATTCAATTCTTTCCATTGTGCTTATACATGCTCTATTTGGCATCAAGTGTATTTTTTCTTTTATTCCTCCGTTGGAAAATCTTTTATTAATAATATTGACAATAAAAGGAAATATGTTGTATTCCTCTAATACTTTATTTCTACTATCAATTATGAACGGAAATGCTTCTTCATATTTATTGCTTCTAATGGTCTTTAGAATAATCTCTTTTGATTTATTAAAATTATCAATATTTATTTGGTTTAGACTTCTTTTATCAAAATACTTTTCAATATTTGGCGCGCCTGAATAGATTGGATAAGCACCTCCTAAAAAACAATCGCTTAATTTTTCCGTCCAATAATCATTGACAATAAAGTTCTCTAAAACAAGATGGTATTTATAATTGTAAACTGTATCCCATTTATCAGCAATTTCATTGAAACCTCTTCCAAAAACATCTAAAGAAATGTCTTTTTGTGCAAGTAAATATTCCACAAACTTTAATCTTCTTTTATGCCCCGCTGTAAAGGCCTTATTAGATATAATGACAGACAGCAATTTCCTTTCAATATTATCAATATTAATCTTTTTTAATGAATCATAATCTAACGAAAAACCTATATTCTCATGATTTTTTTGGTTTCGCCCGACATGCCATGGTAACGCTTGCTGTTCAAAAAGGATATTTTGGTGCTTAATATTTCTCTGACATGTAATAATCGTACTAAATTGTGAGACAAATTTATTTGAATAATGTTTTACAGTGGGAGGTTCAGGAGTAATAAGAAATAGATTATCTTTATAACAAACAGTTTCCTCAGCATTTACTAAGTCGTCATATACAATCCAATAATCAAAATCTTGATTTTTATAATTATCAACAAAAAAAAGGCAATTTCCCACAACACCTTTCGATTGGCTAGTTTGTCGTAACAGTGGCCAATCAGGTGTTGATGTAGATATTTTTATTTTGATCATAATAGTTGACAATTTTAATTAAAGAGAATAAGGATACAAACTGCACAATAGAATTTGTATCTGAAAAAACAAAAGTAACCATTGTTGGTGACCAAGAACTCAATATTGTGAAAAGAAGTATCAATAATCCAATATATGAATATAAAACTTCCAAGGAGACGTGCTCTTTAAATATTCTTCTATTTTTGATTAAAACCTTTAATAAAACAGATAGCAGAACTAAAACATAGAATAACATAAAAGTGCCATATCGTATAACGATAAAAGCGAAACTATTATGTATACCACCCATAGAGGCACCAGCGACATAATTTGTAGATTCCATAAAACTATTATTAATACCACTACCCCAAAAGTTATTGAGTATAAAACTGCTAATAAATTTTGTGGTTTCTATAGATTGTACAAGGTGGTTACTATCACCTAAGTAAATATTTTCACCAGAATAGCCTTTATCTGTAAAAAAAACAAAGGCACCTAATTGACGCTGAATATAATAATCAACATTAAAATACTCAGTACCCCAAAACATAATCATTATTATAACACAAGCTAATGAAACGAAAAAATAGATTGCTATTTTTTTTGAGATAGATCCATTCTTTATAAAAATAAATGTTATAAAAAAAACTACTATAAAATAGAACCAAAACGAAGCCCTTCTGAATGAAAGAAAAATTGTCATCATTAATATTACAGTGTACAACAGATTTTGTCCATTCTTTTCTGTGTAAAAAAGGACAGTTGAGATTATTGCAAATACACTTAATGTTTGTAATATATCTGCGTGAACAATTGTAGATCTTTGCTCAAAAATAAAAAGACCCCTGCCAAAAAAATAATAAACCAAAGCAATAATAGACGTTGCTATCCCAATTTTTAGGCCGGTAATAAATATTTTTTTTATTATAGCGTAGATAATATTTTAATATTTGGA
>MEUV01000017.1:0-371 GCA_001772575.1 candidate division WWE3 bacterium RBG_19FT_COMBO_34_6
TATAAGCTGGACGGAAGTAAATTAAATTAATATATTGCATTTTTGATATTATTCGGGTATATTTCTTCCTATGGCAAAAAAGAAAAAAGGCAATAGAATACTGATTGGTCTGGAATGCACCGTATCCGGTATCAGAACCTATATTACTCAAAAAAATAAACTAAACTCTCCTGATAAACTTGAAATTATGAAATATAATCCAAAACTTAGAAAATATACTCTTCATAAAGAGATTACTAAGTTAAAGTAAAAATTTTTTAAGGAAACTTTAGATATGTCTAATAAAGAACAAAACACTCAAAATGAGTTATTAGCAGTTTTTAAAAAATATGCTATTCAAGTTATTATTTTTGTAGTAGCAATAAGTGTTG
>MEUV01000017.1:383-10028 GCA_001772575.1 candidate division WWE3 bacterium RBG_19FT_COMBO_34_6
ATAAAGAAAAGCTTGCAGGAACACCGGATAATGCGGTTAATCAACAAAAACCAGCTGCCAATCCTACAGCTGCCCCCAGTATCATTACTACACTGGATAAACCCACAGAAAATGACAAAACCAAAGGAAATAAATCAGCAAAATATGCACTTGTTGAGTATTCGGATTATGATTGCCCGTTCTGTTCAAGATTTCACGAAACAGCCAATACATTCTTTGATCAAAATCAGAATGACATAATGTGGGTTTACCGACACTTCCCTTTAGTACAGCTTCATCCTGATGCACAAAAGAAAGCTGAAGCAGGTGAGTGCGTCAAACAAATCGGGGGTGTAGAAGCATTTTGGAAATTTACCGATACTATTTTTTCCGGAGATGAGACAGCTTCCGATCTTGCAAAAATTGCATCCGAATCAGCCGGCGTAAACTCTAATGAGTTTACGAAGTGTTTAGATTCAGGTCAAGGCAAAACCGGCGTCGACACAGATGTTAAAAGCGGAACAAAGGCGGGTGTAAACGGTACTCCCGGTAATTTTATTCTTAATATAGAAACCGGCGAAGCATTTGTATTAAAAGGTGCTGTACCGATAGATACGCTTACAAATACTCTTAAGATGATGAAGTCAAATTAAAAATACAATATTTTAATTTTATTATAATTGTCATGATAAAATAACCATTATGGATATTAAAGGTGGAATATTGTATGTAGTTGGGTCTCCTATCGGAAATTTAGATGACATCACATTTAGAGCCGTTTATATTTTAAAAAATGTAAATCTGATTTTATCTGAAGATACACGTGAAACTGATAAGATACTGCAAAGATACAATATCAAAACACCTCAAATAAGCTACACTGATCACAAGCATGATTTTTTGATTAACGAGATAATCAAAAATATAAATCTTGGCTATAACTATGCGATCATCTCTGACAGCGGCACACCTCTGATTTCAGATCCCGGTTTTAAACTTGTAAACAGATTAATAAAAGAAGGGATCAAATGTTTTTCTATTCCCGGTCCAAGCTCTCCTATAGCGGCTCTTTCAATTTCCGGATTACCTACTGATAAATTTATATTTTTAGGTTTTTTACCTAAGGGTACAAAACAAAAGGAAATGATACAAAAATACGGAGAATTAGATGTAAGCATAATAATTCTTGAATCATCTCATAGAATTAAAAAAACTATTTATTTATTATACGATGCACTGGGAGACAGGATGGTTTGCGTTTGTAAAGATCTAACAAAATTTTATGAAAATGTAAAAACTAAACGATTATCTTATTTTGTAGAAAATATAGATCTGATCAAAGAAAAAGGCGAATACACTATAATAATTGCAAAAAAGGATTTTAATTTAAATGGATAATTTAACCTTTACAGAAGAAAAGAATAAGTTTGAAGATACACTTAACAAAGTAAATAAGGCGTACGATGTTCTAAATAATAGTCTTAAAGTAGTCGGAAAGGATAATTTAGAAAAACTCAAAGATTTAAGAGAAAATCCTGAAACCAGCGGAGCAGATTTTCATTTTTTCTTGGAGCAATTAAATCAAGAGAACACTGCATTTAATTTAAGAGATAAGCTTACCCGCGTTGATGAGTTTGCAAATATGGTAAAACAACCATATTTTGCCCGTATAGACATTAAAAATGAGGATGAAAAAAAGTCATTATATATAGGAAAATTCGGTTATACCGAAAAAGAACCTGTAATAATTGATTGGAGGGCGAAAATAGCTTCTATTTACTATAAATACCGATATCCGCAAAAAAAAGTAACTTATATTGTGGATGATAATAAATTCATCTATGATCTAGATTTAAAAAGAACATTTGATATAGATAACGGTGTATTGATTAAATATTACAATAACGACATTCAACTTGATGAATCGGAGATCATTTTAGATAAATTATCTAAAAGAACAGGAGGGGTGCTTGAGGATATTGTTGAAACTATTCAGGAATCTCAGTTAAACATAATCGAATCTGATCCAAGAAAAATATGCATCGTACAAGGCTGTGTCGGAAGCGGAAAAAGTACCGTGGCGATTCATAAGTTATCCCATATTTTTTTTAATCACCCTAATTTAATAAGACCGGAAAGATCGATCATTATTGCAAAGAATCAAATATTAATAAGTTATTTATCAACATTATTTCCTAAACTTGGTATTTTTGATGTTAAATATCAGACACTAAGAGAGTTGATGGTTCATATCATTTTTAGGGAAAATTTAAAATTAAATTATGATTTTAATAATCAGAATATTTTGAATTTCGATATTAATAAGATCAATGATCTAAGGTCCGATATCGATTTAATTCACGAATCCACATCTAAGAAAATAATTGATTTATTTTTAAACCAAGATTTTGAAACATTCGGCGGATTTAAATATTCAAAGATTAATACACCTTTGGAAAATATAACGGAGGCGATAAATGACTTAGAGGAGGAAGAGATTATGCAAAGACAACAATACGAAGAGGATCCAAAATCGGTGAAATCATTATTTTATAAAGAGAACATTAAAGTATTAAAAAAAATAATTAAGAAACTGCAATCTATTAAAGAAGAGCTTGTGCATAGAATTTTTATAAATATTCTCAAAAAATACGGAATAAATCAAAACGACAAATATGGTTATTATCAGACTTTATTATATTTATCTATTTATTTAGAATTATTTGGTTTTAAGAAATTTAAAAAATATGAGTATTGCGTTGTGGATGAAGGTCAGGATTTTGGTCTATTGGAATTTTATTTATTAGGAAAAATAATTATTAGAGGAAGATTTTGCATTTTAGGAGATTTAAATCAGTCAATTTTTGAAAATGCTATCAATGATTGGGATGATATCAAAACAACAATCGTAGATGCAAAAAATTCTCAGAGGTTTATTCTTGATACTAACTATAGAAGTACAAAACCGATTATAGATCTGGCAAACAATGTAATTAATAAATTTACAAATAATTTTTTACCAAAATCAATAAATAGGAACGGATCTGAACCTAAAATAAATAATTTTGATAACTTTGATTTGCTAAAGCAAGATCTATCCTCAGTAATAAAGGATGATTATGATAATCTTGATAAAAGTATCGGCTTTATTTGTATGACTCAAAGGTCATTTGATTATATAAAAGCTACTTTGAGCAACCAAGATTATGATAAGAACAAAATAATTGAATTAAATCAGAACAATAAAATAAACTATATTCCAAGAGGAATTTATTTTATGCATTTTAATGATTGTAAAGGGTTGGAATTTTCTAAAGTATATATTTTAGAACTAAATTTAAGCAAAATTAATTCTTATCTTAATGCCAAAAAAGCATTTGTGGCAATAACTAGAGCTATGAATGAATTAATTATATATAATGTAACTAATGATTAAAAAAATTACCCCATTTCTTAAAAATTACTTACCGCTTTTATTTATTATCACTCTTTCGGGCGTCTTGAGATTTTTTAGTTTGGGATACTCGGATTATCAGGGAGATGAGATTAAATCTTTATTTATCAAAGAGGAAGATATGTCTTATTCAGAATTTTTTTTGGATCAAAGAAAAGGCCCGGGGCAATTTTTTGTCACTTTTATAACAAAACAACTCGATCAAGACTACTCAAATGAATTTCTGCATAGATTTCCGTTTGCGATTGCAGGATTTTTTTCAGTTTATTTTTTTTATAAATTAGTTCTTATATATTTTAATAAGAAAATTGCATTTTATAGTGCATTTTTTATGATGACAAATGGTTTTTTTGTAGCTTTTTCCAGAATTGTACAGTACCAATCATTTACTATTTTATTTATGATCGCAAGTTTATATTATTTCAGTCTTTCGGTTATAAACAAAAAAAATATTTACCGTAATTTTTTTGTAGGTTTTATTTTATGGTCTTTTTCCATGCTTTTTCATTATGACGGCGTATTTATCTTACCTTTTACCTCCTATCTTATTTTTTTATTGATCAGAAATAATATTTATAAAAAAGGTAATTATGAAACTAAAAAGGTTTTATTTTTATCCTTGTTTATAAGCGGTGTTTTTCTTTTATCATTTTACCTTCCTTTTATTATCAATATAAGTAAGAATACCCTTGAATATTGGTCTGGCAGGGTCTCGGGGGATGTATCAGGTAAAGTAGCAAGTTCAATGTATCTTTTTTCAGTTTATCAGCCTATTTATATTATTCATTTTTACTTAATGTTATTTATTCTAGGTATTTTTCATGGTTTATCAACTTTTATTAAGAGATATATAATCAGATTTAAAAAACTAGACAGATTTATTCCGGAATTTAACTTTAAACCAAGATATTTTTTGTTATTTACCGCCTGGATGCTCCTCCCCTTAATATTTATGGAAATATTTATTTATATCCCCGGCACACATATATATACTTATTTAATTCCTTTATTTGTAATAATCTCTTTGGGAATTAATTTTATAGAAATATTCTTATCTTCTTTTAAGAAATTTTTTATTCCCGGAGTAATTTTTTATTTCGGCCTCTTTATACTCTTTTTATTTTTATATTTGCAATCTTATTCGATATACGTAGATAACACTAGCGAATACCCTTGGGAAGAAGAGAAGTTCTTAATTTGGAACTTTCCGAGGCCAAACCCCATCTACCATATTAGTATATTTGGTTTTCCATATTATAGAAATTGGGAAGGTATTAGAGATGCAATTTTAACAACAAATAATAATACTTATTACTCATCTAATGAGCGCGTTAGTATTACAAGATACTATATTCCTTTTGAAAAGGATACGGATAAAGCAGGCTATTACATACATATACTCGCACCGCAGTCTTTTACGGATAAAATTTATCAGGATAAAGCATTGTATTGGTCAGAGAGATATCGCCCTATATTTACATTCAGTAGAAACGGTAAGGATCTTGTCAGAGTTTATTTTATGGAAAAGGGTACTTTAAACGAACTTAAAATCAAAGGTTTTTGATGTTAAAAGAGATAGTTTTAATACAATTAAAACTTGTGAGCTCATTTGGTAATAACTATTTTGTAATTTTTTTTACCGTTTTAATATTTTTTTTAATTCTTATCACTAAGAAACATTATATTTCTTCTCTTTTCTTACTTTTTACAAACATTAGTTATCCGATTTCAATAATTTTAAAGGATTTTTTTAAATACCAAAGACCGGATAATGCCAGTTATATTACATTTTTGGGAGCGGATAAATATAGTTTTCCCAGCTCTCATGTAGTTTATTACACTGTATTCTGGGGTTTTATATTATATTTAACCTTTAAATTTGTTAAAGACAATGTAATGATTGCAAATACAATAAGATATCTGGCAATTTATTTAATTATATTCATCGGTTCCTCAAGGATCATCCTGAGAGCACATTATATAAAGGATGTGATGTTCGGATATATTGTAGGGGCACTTTTATTGATATTTTTTATGCTATTAGATAAAAAGACCTCTAAGATGTTCCCAAAATATAATAATTAAAATTATCATGGTCGTTACCGCTGCTATTAAAACAAATCCGGCTGAAACATCTTTAATTATCTTAGCTCCATTATGATATTCTTTTATCAGTACATCCACAAAATTCTCAACAACAGTATTTATCATTTCGGCAGAAAGTAGAAATCCCAAGCTTATAATCAAAAGTCCCCATTCTATTAATGAGATATTAAACATGAAGCCGAAAATAACACATGTTACGGTAATAATGATCTGGACCCTAAAATTCGGTTCATTAATTAAAGTATGAAATAAACCCTCAAAAGCAAACTTAAAACTCTGAGCATGTCGTCTGGGGTGATGAGCTTTTAAAATATGATGCATATATTTAATTGTAAAATTATTGATTACATAAAGCAAATAATTACTATATTCAAATTTTTTATAAGGGCGTTATTATGGTAGAATTAACTGGTTATGAAGTTTAGTAAAAAACTAATTTACATAAGTATATTTATTATCATCTCTTTTATAATATTTATTATTTATAAACAAACTTTTGTAAAAGTAAAACAGATTCCTCTGGAAAAAAAGACAGTTCAGAGGACAATTAGTAGCCCCGGTATTGTTAAATCCAAGAATGAAGCGGATATATCCTTTGCGAATATAGGCAAAATAGAAAAAATTTATGTTAAAAAAAATTCAAAGGTCATAAAAGGTACTTTACTTGCATCTATAGATAATTTTGTTGATCATCAATCTGCAAATGCTTACAAGGATTCCAGGGATATTGCTCTTAGGGATAAAGATTTATTTATAAAACAATATGAAAATGATATGGACGCAGCGGGAGGCGAGGATGAATATAATATACAGATCAGGAAATATAATGAGCTAATAAGTAAAGCAGAAGCTTCTTATCGAGCCCAATTAGGGATTGTATCTAAAGGATATATCTATGCACCATTTGACGGCTATATTATAGATATTAATAAAAATGAAGGAGAAGTTGCCGGTATAGGTGAGGTTATAATTAAAATTGCAGATCTAGATAACCTATATTTTGAAATTCAAGTTGATCAGGAAGATTATGGTTATTTAAATATAGGACAAAATGCAGAAATTAGTCTCGAATCGTTTACTAATGAGATATTTGATGGAAAAGTGAACTTTTTACCAAAATATGTGAAAGAGGTAACTACAGGAAATTTTGTAATAGATATTGAATTTTCAGAACAAAATAAAGATAAAGCGCTTGTTGGTATGAAGGGGGATGCATATATTATATTGGCTAAAACCGATACGGAGGTGCATTCGCTTACATTTGATGATATTTATTACGATATAGAAGATAAGCCATATATTTATATTTTAGAGAATAATAGGATTAAAAAATTATATATAGAATTAGGTTTACAAGGTGATATTTTTACAGAAATAAAAACACCGATACAAAATTTTATTATAGCTCCCTTAGACTCAAAACAAATCCTTGTTGAAGGAAAACTTGCCAAAATTACTAAGTAATATAAAATGCCTTTACTAGAAGCTATAAATATATCAAAAGTTTATGAGGTTGGCGAGCAAAAAATATATGCTTTAAAAAATGTTTCATTGAAGATTGAGAAGGGGGAATTTATTGTCATCATAGGTAAATCCGGATCAGGAAAATCTACCCTAATGCATATTCTCGGTCTATTAGATACTCCATCATCAGGAAAATTAATAATCAACGGGACAGATGTAAGTAAAATGTCAGAAAATGAACTTGCAAAAATTAGAAATAAGGAAATAGGATTTGTTTTTCAATTTTTCAACTTACTTCCAAGAACTTCTGCCTTGGAAAACGTAATGTTACCCTTACAATATGGTAAAACAAAAAAAACTGATTGGAAAAATAAAGCAACCGATATGCTAAAAGTGGTTGATCTCGGAGACAGATTAAATAACAAATCAAATGAATTATCCGGAGGTCAAAAACAAAGGGTTGCTATAGCCAGAGCTTTGGTTACAGAACCATCTATTATTTTTGCCGACGAACCCACCGGTAATTTAGATACCAAAACAAGTCTTGAGATAGAAAATTTATTTATTAAATTGAATCAAGAAGGTAGAACAATCGTTATTGTTACCCACGATGAGGATATAGCGAGAATTGCAAAAAGAAAAGTGGTTATCACAGACGGGGGTATTGTAAATGATTAGAATATCCGAAATATATAAAACTGCTAATCAAGCTTTACTTTTACATAAAGGGAGAACTGTTTTAACGATGCTCGGGGTGATTATAGGAGTTTTTGCGGTTGTCAGCTTGGTATCAATGGGAACTGGCGTACAAAATTATGTTACTGACCAATTCGAATCTCTTGGAGCTAATCTTGTTATTGTAGCCCCCGGTAAAATTGATTTTAATCAGGATCCTGCAAACTCATTCGGAAATAACAGACTCAAAGAAAAACATGTTGATATGGTAAAAACTTACGCAGCGGATTATATTACAAAAGTGACTCCATCAGTAAGATTTGGTTCTACTGCCACCTACAAAACAAAGAATTATTATACCTCAATTATTTCCGTTAACGCCGATGCTAAAGATATATTCAATATTATTCTTTTAGAAGGAAGGTTTTTCACTGACACGGAAGTAACCTCCAAATCCCATGTTGCAGTCATAAGTCCCATCGTAAAAGATGAGCTTTTTAAAAATACCAATCCTATCGGCAAAAAAATTAAATTAAATGACAAACAATTTGAAGTGATTGGCTATACTGACAAAAAAAGCCAAGAATTTGATACTGTAATTTATATTCCTTATACCTCAGCAATGCAGGAATTTAATATTGAAAACATATCCAGTATTGCAATTCAATCAAATAATGCCGAGGATGTTGATATGACAATAAAACAGGTTAAATATGCGCTACTTAGGGATCTAAAAGAGGATCAATTCTCTGTTATTTCCGCAGAAGACATTCTAAATTCTATAAATAGCATTCTTAAGATACTAACAATAGCCATCGGTGCTATTGCAGGAATATCGTTACTCGTTGGTGGCATAGGTATCATGAATATAATGCTTGTATCGGTAACGGAAAGGACAAGGGAAATAGGGTTGAGGAAAGCACTTGGTGCAACACCAAAGGATATTGCCACTCAATTTTTGATTGAATCGGTTTTAATAAGTGTAGGGGGAGGTGTTTTTGGACTGATCCTTGGCTGGGGAGCATCTATTTTAGCAAGAAGCTTTATAAGGGCAGAGGTTCCTTTATGGACAGTTTTTCTTGCATTTGGGTTTAGTGTTGGCGTCGGGATGCTTTTTGGAACATATCCGGCTATCAGTGCGAGTAAAAAGGACCCCATCGAAGCCTTAAGATATGAATGATTAATCTTTTTTACTTAATATTATTTTGAATATATCCTTATCTTGTAATTTAAGGTCCTTTGTTTTATAAGTAATTTCTTCATCATTTCTAAATATTCTCCAAATATAACCATCGGGTGCTTTTTGTCTGTTTATTAGATCATATTCTACACCATATACATATTCTGTTTTTTCATAATATAACTTTTTATCTTCAACCAGATCTTCCAAAAAATCATCGAGGGTGTTCAGATTATTCAATCTCTTTTCATAAATACTTTTTAAGTTGTTAACCTCGATAATTAGCTTAACATCAACAGGTTTTACCTCCACTTCCTTTAATTCTTCCGTTATTTCTTTATCTTTTATTGATATAGAGTCGATCTTTAAAATGTGTTTTATATAAAAAAAAGATGATATTAAAAAAATGATGTAGATAAAAGGAAAATATTTTTTAAAAAGTATTAAAATTTTCATATTAATAACCGAAATCACTTGGATTTGACGGGTGGACAGTGTACCACGTCAAACAATCATAAAAATCTGCGTATTCCGGAATTTTTAAGGTAAATATCAATTCTTTTTGCTTTTTTTTCATAGCGTCGACAATTAAATTTGAATCTAAAATACATCTGGTCTTATCAACTCTATTTAGAATATATTTTTTACCGTTTCTTAAGGTATATTCACAAGGGCACTCTACGCATTTGTAACAAATCATAGGATCTACAGTTATATCAAAGTTTACGGGAGCACTTATTGCCGTAAATTTTTGAGTGTAATAAGCTATAGGTAAGAACATAATCAA
>MEUV01000017.1:10126-10318 GCA_001772575.1 candidate division WWE3 bacterium RBG_19FT_COMBO_34_6
AGGGGTTCGAATCCTCTTGGGGGCGCCAAATTAATATGAGTGAACAAAATTATAATCAATATAATAAATTAGCACAGAATGATCCTATAATAGATGACTCCATTTTGAACACTCCGGCTAAAGAGGAGTTTAATCCACAAAGAATTATCACACCGGAAAAATCCATCGAAACTTATTTGGAAATGCAAAAAA
>MEUV01000017.1:10342-11199 GCA_001772575.1 candidate division WWE3 bacterium RBG_19FT_COMBO_34_6
AAAAACACCGGTTAACAGTTCTGAAGAATTTGATACTAAATACGAGAGCGTTCAAGATATGATGGGATTTGGAGATAACCAAAAGGAATCAACTATTAACGCGACAGCGATACTTCTTATTATCGCAATAATTGCAGGTTTAGCAATTTTTGTAGTTTTGAATTTTAAAAGATCGGATTATATTTTAAAGCTTGAAAAAGAGATAGATAAACTAAAAGATAATAAAAATAATTTATAGAAATGATATAATCTTGCATATTTTTGGGGGCGTAGCTCAGTGGCAGAGCAGGGGACTCTTAATCCCTTGGTCGCGGGTTCGAGTCCCGCCGCCCTCACCATACCTTATCATGTTAGAATCAAAGCATGGCTAATTCAAAAATTAAAAACTTTATTTTTGATTTTGATGGAACTCTTATAGACTCCAAGGACCTGATGATTAAAATAGCCTTGGAAATTGCACCGGAAATAAAAGTTACAGTTACTAAATCAGATAGAGAAAACTTGGAAAAGTTTAGAGGTATGTCATCAAAACAGCTTATTAAATATTTTCATATAAAATTTATTTATATTCCAAAAATAGTAAAATTATTTTTTACTAAATATGATCCGCAAATATGTGATGTTTTGTTTATTAACGGTATTAACAATGTTTTAGAAGCTTTACATAAAAATAATATCTTTCTTGGAGTATTGAGTACGAATTCCACTGAAAATATTAAAAAGATGCTGGAAAAAGAAGAGATACCATTTTTTAATGATATATATTGTTCAAAAGGATTGTATTTTATGAAAAATTTAATGCTTTTAAGATTTATTCAAAAAAATAAATTAAGAAAAAGTGAAACTATTTATATAGG
>MEUV01000017.1:11229-17506 GCA_001772575.1 candidate division WWE3 bacterium RBG_19FT_COMBO_34_6
GGCTCAGTTCTTTGGGGTATGAATACAAAAGAAATACTTTCGAAATATAATCCTGATTATATCTTTGAAAAACCTGATGATATTTCAAAACTTATCTAACATTGATAAACGGTATTTCTCCGTTTCCTGTGTAGATAGGCAATTTTCCATCCCATTTTTCTATTGCCATTTTTTGTAATACCAAAGGATCTATTGTTTGTCTAAGAAGTTCCTGGGCTTTTGCCTCACCTTCAGATCTTATGATTTTTTGCTGCTTAATAAACTCCTCCTGTTGTGCTTTGAATTCTTCAGTTTTCACTTTCTCCTGTTCTATTTGCTTTTGTTCCACAGCAGCTAAGTATTGATTGGAAAACTCTAACTGTCTGACTAAAAATTCATCCAATATTACGCCATTCTGTTCAAAACTCTCTCTAAGTTTACTCTCCACTCCTCTTTGATAATTAAAAACATCTCCAGTGTAAAGATCTTGAGCCGGGAATTCCCGTGCAATATTTCTGGATACAGATCTACTTTGAGCTTGTACAATCTTTTGAGCGAGTTGATTTTGTGTACCGATATTTTGAGCGATCCACATAATTTTTTCCGGGTCCAGTCTATATCGTAAAGTAAAACGGATACTTACCTGTTGACCATCCTTTGTTGTTGTATCTACAGGATAATCAGCATAATCAGAAGATATTTTCTGACTAAAACTATCGTTTTGTGTTGCACCTTTATTAACGTAAGTATAGGCACTTTCCGCAGGATTTTCGCTTGTTTCATAGATTATTTTTTGAGTTGTATAAAATGAAACTTTTTCTATAAATGGGAATTTGTAGTTAAGACCCGGATCAGCTTGTCTTGAGATCTTCCCAAACCTGCTTACAACTCCTACGGTACCGAATTCTACAGTAAAAAAAGGATTTAAAAGGCTAAAATACGGCAGGATCATCAAAAAAATAAATAGTATTACGGCTAATTTAAGTATTTTTTTACTTTTATTACTAATTCTATCTTGTAAATTTTTAAGATTTGGGTTTGATTGAAAATTTATAGGCATATATTAAATATAGTTTTTATGATGACTACAGTCAATAAATAAAAAATGTTATATAATATTACAACTTGCCAGAGTGGTGAAATTGGTAGACACGCAGTCTTCAGGAGGCTGTCTTCCGTAAGGGAGATGCGGGTTCGAGTCCCGCCTCTGGCACCAATATTTAGATAACCTATAACGTATAATTAACTTTCCATAGATGATATAATTACAAAATGCAAAGAAATCTATATCTTATAGGTAAAAAGATTGTCTTACTTACAGGTGGTGCCGGATTTATAGGACATCATACGGTAGAGCATTTTTTAAAATACACTGATTGGAAATTAATAATTTTAGACAGATTAAATTATTCAGGTAATTTAAATTTTCTAACCGATATTATAATCTGGGATCAATTAAAGGAAAGGGTCAGGTTTGTATATCATGATTTTCGTGCACCTATTTCTGAAACTACAAAAAAATTAATTGGACATGTGGATTATATTATTCATATGGGTGCTGAGTCCCATGTTGATAATTCAATCAAAGATCCTGATCTTTTTGCACAAGCTAATGTCATAGGAACTGTGAATATACTTAATTATGCAAGAGACATTAAACCGGAATTATTTTTTTACGTATCAACTGATGAAGTTTATGGTCCTTCAATAAACGGACATTTACACAAAGAGGGTGAGCCTCACAAACCTTCCAACCCCTACTCAGCCTCCAAATCCGGTGCTGAAGCATTTTGTTATGCATATTGGAATACTTATGGAGTACCAATAATCATTACTAATACCATGAATAATTTTGGTGAAAGACAAAATCCTGAAAAATTTGTACCTAAAACGATAAAATCCATTTTAAACAATGAAAAAGTAATTTTACATTGTAAAAAGGAAGATAATAAGGTTATAGAAGTTTCTTCCCGATGCTGGCTGCATGCCAGAAATCATGCGGATGGTCTTTTGTTCTTATTACAAAAAGGTACTCCGGGAGAAAAATATAATATAACCGGACAAAAAGCTTCTGTGGAAGAAATAGCGGATAAGATCTCTTTAATTTTAGGTAAAAAAATAAAGAAAAAATTTGAGGATTTTCACAGTTTTAGACCAGGACACGATATGCACTATGGTCTAAGTGGACAAAAAATGACAAAAATGGGTTGGGTACCTCCTTATAGTTTGGATGAATCTTTAGATAAAACTGTTAAGTGGACGATCGAAAATCCGAAATGGCTAAATTAATGCAATTGATAAAAATCTCATCTGTTTCTATAATATAGACTATCGTTGGGAGTGATATGGGCGAGTGGCGGAATTGGTATACGCGCAACGTTGAGGTCGTTGTAGGGTAAAACCTGTGCAGGTTCAAGTCCTGTCTCGCCCACCATATACTATTACAAATCAATCTAATTCTTTATGTTTAAGATTTCCAATCAAAATAACCGGATCATCTCCGATTTCAATCCCATCCTTACTCAGTGATTTACCTGTTACTGTTTGCTTAGTAGTTTCTTCATTCCAAATACTTGATATTTGACTATAGCTTAAATCTGCCGGTACATCTAATTTTATTGTCCTTTTATGTGTCTTTTTGGAAGGATCGTATGTTTGTGAGACCCACAGTACAATTATATCCTCGTCTGTGCTTTTATTTTTAAAAATTTTATAATAAATACTTTTATCTTTTGGGTCATTGATCTCTCCAATCGGTACTACATCAGGAGTAAATAATTCATTTAAATGTTTATAAGCATTAAAATTTTCAGTAGGAGCACCGTTCTCAGATACAAATCCTCTATTGGAATTAGAGCCTTCTTTTTGTATAGCACGCCAGGGGGTTTCTCTTACCCAAAGATATCTGTCCAAAATCCAACAACGAATATTACACACAGCATTTTGATGAGCACTGTAGTTATCGCTATCATAACCGGATTCTCCGACACGTATATCGTTTATGTCATATTCCGCCAACCGTCTATAAAATGCTGATATCTCATCCTCATAGGTATCAAATGCTTCTAAAGATAGGGTATCTTCCGGTTTATCACGGTAAACTATCTTTTTTGTACTTTCAGTCCAGGTAGGTGCTTCAGGCGCGCCCCAACGATATGGATTAAAAGTTATATATCCAATAATATCACTAGGTTTTGAACCTTGTTCTTTAATTTCCTGTAGGGTTTTCATAGCAAAGTTCTGATCCAAAAATAACATGCTTATCCCGACTTTCCTTATTGGATCAACTTCTTGAATTTCTTTTGCTGCAGACAAAACAGCTTTTGCATACTTTTTTGGATCTCGTCCGCTTTTTACAAATTCATCAAAATTTGGTTCTACCCACACGGTAAGATCAACATTAGGGAAACTACGTGCAATTCCTTTACAGTATCTTTCCCATACTTTTATATCTTCTTCCTCGGATGGTAATTCGTATTCAGTTACTGAATATGTGTGGCGTTTATCCGCAGTACGCTCGCTGTGTTTTATTCCCGGTCCTAAAGCAAGTTCTACCTTTACCCCTTGCTTTTCAAGGTCGTTCACATATTCCACCAATTGTATAAATCCGGTATACAGTTCCGAGCTCTTCTCACTTTCTTTTATATTGCCGTAATCGTCAAATATTCTCTCTATAGTAGAAAGGTGTGTAAGAACTTCGTCAAAATGCATCCTAACTCTTTTAGCTCCGATCTTATCAACGGTTTCCCGTTCTATTGATCTTATTTCTTGTTCCTTTGTGTTTTTTTCTTTAAATAACGACTCTACCGTCACCATTGGATCATTAGAGTAATCTATACCCGCATCGCTCAAAACTTTAGTAACTTCATGTATATCACGTTTGGCCATTTCTAATACTTCTTCTTTACTGGCTACGATCATGGGGTTTACTGTTCCTCCCATAACATTTATACCCGCCCAATATCTAAGTGTATCCCGCATTACTTCAGGTGATAATATAGATTCCTGTAATTCTATTTGTTTGGATGTGTCTAACAACTCCATTTTCATTTCTACAACTTTTGGTTTTTCAGTTTCTGATGTTGCCTCCATTGTTTCAAGTTTTTGTGTATCACTCATAAAAAAATTTCATTAAACTAATTTAATTAACACTTAAAATTTTACCATTTATGAAATATTTGATGTAATGATTTTTTACACACTGACAGATAGCCCGCCATAATTACATACTTTTAAAATCAGGCATACTCTTAATTTTTTAATTTTGTAATGGTAAGCTTAATATCATGAAGAAAAAAATTATAAAAGTTATTTTCTACATATCATTATTCTCGTTTTTTTTAATTAATTCAAAATATATATTTGCGCAAAATTTTGCTGAAGTGATTAATGAATATACCGGTGAATATACAATAAACAAAGACGGTACAGTCGGTGTTGTTGAAAAACTTGAATACGATTTTGGATCTACCCAGAAACATGGAATTTTTAGAGATATTACGTATATCAAAACTAATCAAGATAATAAAAGGTACAAAATAGTGGTCAGAGATATAACAGTTACAAATGAGTACGATCAGCCTTATACATTTACTACTTTGGAAAATAAAAATACAGGAAAATTAAATATTAAAATCGGTGATGCAAATGTTTTGGTAACCGGTATAAAGACATATGTAATCAAATATACTTTGGCAGGTGCTTTATCATATTTTCCAAACGACCATGATGAGTTTTATTGGAATTTTATTGGCAATGAGTGGCCGGTTACTATAGAAAAAGCCACATCTATAGTAAAACTTGGATTTGATACCAATGAGGAGTATCTCAAAGTTATTTGCTATACCGGAGTTTTAGGCTCAACACAATCTAACTGTACCTATAATATTTTGAATAAAAATCTAATACATATTTCTGCGCTTTCACCAATTACTGCAAATTCGGGTATGACCATTACTGTCGGATTTCCTAATAATCTTGTTGCTACTTTAGAACCTCAGGAAATTCAAAAATCACTCCTGGATAGGATAAAAGAATTTATTTTTGTTTTTATAACGAGTGTTCTAATACCCATAGCAGCTCTATATTGGTTTTTAATCTTACCTATTCTGTTGTTTATAAAAAGATCAAATTACCGTAAATTTTTGATGAATAATCAAAGAATAGTGGCTGCCTGGTTTGAGCCGCCTAATGATGACGACAAAAAAGCATATACCCCGGCCGAAACTGGAGCATTGATAGATAAAAAATCCGATCATAAGGAAGTAACTGCTACAATTATACATTTAGCTCAAAGAGGTTTTTTAAAAATCAAAATAGATGACAAGAAAAAGGTTATGTTTGAAAAGCATAACAAATCAATAGATTCATTAAAAAATTTTGAAATAACTTTATTTGATGCATTATTTAAAGATGGGGACATTGTAAATACCGATTCGTATGAAAAATCCGAATCTTTTGGAAAATCTTTACAAAAATTTTTTGAGCAAGTGGAAGATAGTTTGGAAACCCATAAACTATTTGAAAAAGACTTATCCGATGAGAAAAAGAAATTTATTCTATTGTATGGATTGGGACTTTTTACGATGAATTGGCTAATACTGATAGTAAATTTTTTAACAAGAAATAATTATATTAAATTTTCATTAAAAGGTGCTGAGAAATACAGCGAAGCGTATTCTTTATACAATTTTCTAAAATCTCAAGATGCCCAGCTTGATTTTCAGGCTAAGAACCAAATGTTTTTTGAAAAATTGTTACCGTATGCCACAGCTTTTGGAGTAGAGGATATATGGACCAAAAAATTTGAGGATCTAAAATTTGTAAAAAACGACTGGTACGAAGGGGATACGTCTAACCTTTACACATCCTCTATACTCGCACATTCGATAAGTTCTTCGATGAGATCTGCCTCTGCATACTCTTCCTCATCTAGGAGCTCATCAGGTTTTTCAAGCGGGTTTTCCGGAGGATTTTCGGGAGGTGGAGGGGGGGGTGGTGGTGGCGGCAGCTGGTAAAAATATTAGTTGATATTTCTTGATTAATTAATATAATAACAACTTATGCGAGAGTAGTTCAGAGGAAGAACGTCTCCTTGCCAAGGAGAAGGTCGCGGGTTCGAGTCCCGTCTCTCGCTCCATTTCATTATGCAATACCACGAAGTATCATCCAAAATAATTAATATTCTTCAAAAGAATAAAATTTGGTATGAAACTTTTGAGCATAAACCTGTAATAACCAGTACGGAAGCTGCAAAAGTTAGGCACGGATACACATTAAGGCAGGGAGCAAAAGCAAT
>MEUV01000017.1:17532-18868 GCA_001772575.1 candidate division WWE3 bacterium RBG_19FT_COMBO_34_6
CTAATAAAAAATTTGTAATGCTTGTATTACCGGGAGATAAGCGCTTTGATAATGATAAAGTAAAAAAGATATATAAGTCAAAGGATATTAGATTTGCCTCAGAAAAGGAAGTTTGTGATCTTACCGGAGGTGTTTTACCGGGAGGGGTACCGCCTTTTGGTAATATCTTCGGAATTGAAGTAGTTGCAGATCCTGCTGTTTTTGAAAATGAGAATATAATTTTTAATGCAGGTGATAGAAGATTTTCAGTTGCAATGCACTCTAAGGATTATAAAATACTTGTTAATCCTATTATAAGTTCAATAACTTAAATAGTGCGCTGTGTAAATAAAAATGGTATAAAATATTATTGGCCAAATTTAATGGGGCGGTAGCCAAGGTGGTCACGGCACCGGTCTGAAAAACCGGCTATGTGGGTTCGACTCCCACCCTCCCCACCATTTTGTGTTAATAACATTATCTATTCTGCTAATCCATTTAAAACTGAATTTACTATTGTGAGTACAACTATAAAAAGTAGCGCGGACCACACCCCGTTAACTGTAAACCCCGGTACAAGAGAGGTAGCTAAGAAAATAATAAAGATATTAATAAGTACATAGAATATCCCCAGTGTTAAAATTGTTATTGGAAGTGTAAGTATTACAAGTACCGGCTTTACAAATATATCTAAAATCCCCAAAACTATTGCTACTATAAAAGCCGTAAAAAAATCATTAACTGAAACTCCGGGTAAAATATAAGCAGTTATAAAAATAGCCACTGAATTTAATAACAATTTTATAATAATTTTCATATATATATTTTATACACTTATGATTTTATAAAATCAAAAAAAGTAAGTTATCTTTGATAAAATAATAAAGTGATTGTGAGAATAAACAAATATTTATCTACTACCGATATAGGTTCCAGAAGAAGAATTGAGCAGCTTTTAAAAAAGGGTGAGATCGTAATCAACGGCGTGATTACTAAACCCGGAATTCTTATTGATACAACAAAAGATCATGTTTTTTATCAAAATAAAGAAGTTTTTCCTATAAAGGAAAAGGTTTATCTTGCTTTTAATAAACCTATAAACGTTCTTTCCACTACTTCCGATACAAGAGGGAGAAAAACCATCATGGATTTTATTGATATAAAAGAAAGGATTTACCCGATAGGCAGGCTAGATTATAATTCAACCGGTCTTATTCTACTGACAAATGACGGGGATTTAGCATTAAAGTTAACTCATCCAAGATACCACCTGCCAAAAAAATATATTGTAAAAGTTAAGGAAAAGATTAATTCTATTTTTTTAGATAGGATGTCAAAAGCTGATATGAAAATAGAA
>MEUV01000018.1:0-854 GCA_001772575.1 candidate division WWE3 bacterium RBG_19FT_COMBO_34_6
GGATGCTGTTATACCTTTTTATCTAAAAAGAGAATTTACCAGTATGCTTGGGTATAGTCTTACTATAACCATAGGTATCGGTATATTAGCTCTTTATTTATGTTTAGTTCTTTTAATAACTTCTAATTTTAGAGGAAAAATTATCTCAAATGTATTGTGGAGATTAATTCACTATAGTACTTTTTTATTTTATATTTTGTTTTTAGCTCATGCTTATTTTACTGGCAGTGATTCTAATCAAATTTGGATGAAAATTATTTATATAACTTCTATTGTTCTGGTTTTAAGTTTGATATTAGTAAGAATCTTCGGGAAAAAATATTTTATTGAGAGTTTAAGAAAAAAAACGTTAACAGATACACCTGTTTCTAATAAGTAATGGTATTAAAGATTAATCTCCTTATGATTTCCGAAAATGGAACCCCGTAAAGTTCTTCGATGATAAGACCCATCGCCGTCAGAAGTTCTTTTGGACCAAATGCGGGGTTTACGTTTGAATCTATAAAATAATATCTTCCGGAACTGTCAAGGATGATATCAAATTTACCGTAATCGCTCATTCTTGTTACATCAAATGCTTTTCTTACCATTTCTCTTAGATTAGGATCATCATATTTTGTATAAATATATAACCAACTTGATCTGTCTGTTGACGAAGCCTTCCACTGATCCTCAAAAGTTGCCATTTGATATTTTTGATTATGCTTTGTAAAAACTTTTTCAGCCATATAAACCTTTGTGTTAATACCATGAAGTATCATACAGGTAATTTCTCTACCTCCGATATATTCTTCTACAAGAACTGATTGTTTATAAGTATTAATCAAAAAATTCAATCTGTCGCGTAATTCTTT
>MEUV01000018.1:872-2511 GCA_001772575.1 candidate division WWE3 bacterium RBG_19FT_COMBO_34_6
TATTTCATTTAATTTTGAGATTAAAGGAAATCTCAATTGAATTTCAAGCGGATCCTGCGGAGTATTAAAAAGTTGAAAGTTTGGAACAGGTATACCTGAATTTTGTAATACTTTTTTTGTTAAAAATTTATTAAAACACAAAGCCATACCCAAAAGACCCGCTCCTGTATATGGCGTATCCAGCATATCCAGAATGCCGGGGATGGTGGATGATAGATATTCATTTCCCTTTATAGAATCAACGAGATTAAATACAAGGTTTGGTTTATCTTTTTCAATATTATAAATTAACTTGTCGTCACCGGGATAAAGTGCGACATCGATACCAATTTTTTTTACTTCTTCCGCAATCTTTTCCGCATCTTCTTTGGCATCTTTTTCAGTAATATATTGTTCCTCTGTCGGGAAATACTCTCTTAAGACATCGCTGTAGATAATGCCTACTTTTTTTACCGAAGATATGTCTGAATCTGATCCGTTTGCCATAATTTTTTGTTCAAATAAACTTACGAATTTATTATAAGTATTATAAATAATATTACAATATATTTTTTTTGATTTAATAATATAATTTAAGCATGGGTACTAAAAAATTTACTATCTTACATTCTAATGATATGCATGGTGATTTTCTGTCAGAAGCATCCGGTTCAAAAAAAGGTAATTTGATCGGTGGGCTTTCTTTATTATCAGGATATATTAATAAGGTCAGGAAAGAAGAAAAAAATGTGCTATATGTTATCTCCGGAGATATGCTTCAAGGATCACTTATTGATTCCGAGTATAAAGGTATCTCAACGATTGAAATTATGAACTACCTTGCCCCTGATGTTGTATGTCTGGGTAACCATGAGGTGGATTATGGACTTCCGCATCTTTTATTTTTGGAAAAAATTGCAAATTTTCCTATTGTTAACGCAAATTTATATATAAAAAAATATAATAAAAGATTAATGAATCCTTATAAAATTCTAAATAAAGATGGTTTTGATATTCTTTTTACCGGTATATTAACGGAGAAAGTGATCGACTCTCTAAAACAAGATTCTTTAATCGGAAGTTTTGTAACACTTGAAGAAGCAAGCCGTGAGGTGGGTAAAATTTGTAATGCATACAAAAACGATGATATAGATCTTACTATCATCTTAAGCCACATTGGTTTTGACTCTGATATAGAACTTGCCAAACTATTAGATCCCAGATGGGGAGTAGATATTATCATCGGGGGTCATTCTCATACAATTTTGGAAAAACCGGAAAAAATAAATAACATTCTTATTTCTCAAGCCGGTGTCGGTACGAATCAAATTGGGAGATTTGATATCACAGTTGATGATAATACAAATTCTATTGTGGACTACGAATGGCAGCTTGTCCCTATTAATGATTCTATAGCAAAACCGGACCTAAAACTGGAAAAATTTATTGAAAATTTTAAAAATGAAATTGATACAAAATATAACAGCATCTTATGCAAACTATCATGTGAGGTAACCAATCCCTTAAGAGAAACTGAAACATCTCTTGGTAATTTAATTGCAGATGGTTTTGCGAAAATGTGTGAATGCGATATTATGCTGGTGGGAAGCGGCTCTATCAGAACAAAAAAACTAGGTCCGCTTATTACTCTAAAAGATTT
>MEUV01000018.1:2539-6890 GCA_001772575.1 candidate division WWE3 bacterium RBG_19FT_COMBO_34_6
AATCTATTTTCTCTCATATTATGAGAAAAGAAAACAGAAATAGCGAAGGGGAGTGCTATCAGGTAAATTCAACTATATCGGCTTTTTATAATGATTCGAAAAAAATTCTGGAAAAAATTACTTTTAATGATTTTGAAGTTGAAGACAACCAATTATTCACGCTTGGAATTCAAGGATTTCACTATAATAACTGCGATTTATATTTAAATATCTCCGATGCAAATTTACAAAAAAACGGTAGATCAAAAGTTGTGACAACTTCCGCACAGCAAGTATTAGAAGAGTATCTAAGAAATAATCAAAATATTTCTTCAAAAGTTGAAGGTAGATTAAATTACCTTTCTTAAATAAAGTAGTAATACAATATTGACATTTTTATAAATACAGAAAACAATATTTATTGTATGTTTTTAATTCAAAGATACATGTATAAATTGAAAGGGGGTGAATCCCTTTGTTAACAAAAGATGAAATAAAAAAGAATTTATTAAAAGATCCTTTTTGGGAACCTGAAGAAGACGCAACCGATAAGGAATGGGATATGTATGAGGAAGTATACAACGAGATTCAGCATGAAAAATCACTAAACAAAGGGAACGAGGAACCCAATAAGACCGATGATCTCGGTGATGAAGAAATAGATTATGATCTTGATGAGGAAGATCTTGACGATTTGGATGATTTAGAAAACCTTGACGATGATGATGACAACGACTATTAATTTTTTTGCAAATAATAATAAAATGTGGTACTTATAGATAAAAGTGCCACATTTTTGTATCTAAGGAGAAAAACATGCTTCCTATTTCAATCGAAACCCAGTACGTAATATACAGAACGTCACCCAGAGGTAAGAAGTATCATATTAAAGTTGCATTTGATCCGTCAAGTAATAATTGGATCGCGATCCCATGTACTCCCGGGCAAGGCCAGCAACCTGTCGAAGAGAACTATTTCGTATCATTATGCAAAGATTCTAATCCTGAACTTGCAAAGGTCGTGACTGAAACATTAAATCATTATGGTGAATATACGTATCGTACTAGAAAACGAAGGAGGAGAGCGGTATTGAAAAAAGAATGAACTCTTTTGGCCATGATATTATAATTACATCATGGCCTTTACTTTTTATTTCAAATGTGGTATCTTACTATATTTCCACCAAAGATTATGAGTATTAATAATTTGCTTTCGCTAATCGCCAAAGTGCCATTTGATAAATGGCTCATAGCTGCCCTAACTTTTGGAGTTCTATATTTTATAAGGAGAAAAATGATAAAAAGCAATATTTTTAAAGACAATATAATAAAAAGCAAGCTTCTAAAACACGACGTGGTGGGTGCAGTATTAAATAATATTGATAATGTTCATTTTTTAATAAATAAGATCACAAATGATTATCAGATACTCGGTACTTATAATGTGGAAACAATACATCTGTCTTTAAGATCATTAGAAAAAATAAAAGATAATCTTGATAAATTAAAGGTATTAGACAACCCGTCTTTGGAAAAAGAGATAATTGATTACGTGGATGAAGCACAATATATCTGCTCTTCTATCTACAATAAAGAGAATGAGCTATATGAAAAGAAAAAATCATCGGAACACCTACTACTGATGTACGACCGACAATATGCTAAATTAAATAAGGAAATTGACGACGAAAGAGCTTTGACCGAAATAAGGTATCAATTTCAAAAAGAGATAAATGATTTTAGGTCTAAAGTAAGAGCTTTGGAAAATGTTTATTCTGAATATTGGAAAAAAATGTATAAAGCATTGCTGGAAAATGATATCAAAAATAAACAATTACAAGATCTTCTTCACGATTACAGCAAAAAAGAAATCGAGGCAAAAAAATTTTATTTCAAAGAATTTACTTACGCTTAAAGAAAAGCGAATAACACAAAGGCAAATATAAAGCTTATCATCAGGGCATAATTTAGTTTATATATTATTTTAATTTTATTTATATAAAAAAATATAATATAAACAAATATTGACAAAAATATATAATAATTTGCTATATATTCAACGCTTATAATTGTTGAGGTACCGATAAAAAGCCCTATAGATAACAGGACGTAAGCTATATACGGTAAACTAAAAATAACTAAGATTACATCTTTTTTTTCAAAACCTTTATTTGCCAGATAATAAAAAATGAAATCACAAAAATATGTTGAGATCAAAAACGGTATTAGAATAGAATACCCGTTCAGACAGTTATTAAAAATATAAACAGGGCAAGAATTAGTTTCGGATATAAGTCTTGTCGAAATTAAAATATAAATAAAAATTAAAAAAACCCTAATTTTATTCACAAAAATATCATAACACATCATAAATAGGTAAAATAATACAATGAATATAATTTCCTGGAATATAAATGGACTTAGATCATCGGCAGATAAATTTTTGGAGTATGTGAAAAACACAAATTATAATTTTTATTGCCTTCAGGAAGTCCGTGCTGATTATAACCAAATCCCATTTGATCTATTAAACGCCGGTAATTATAAGCTTGTTCTAAACAGCTCAAAGAAAAAAGGTTATTCTGGAGTTGCCGTATACTGCAAAAATGAACCAAAGAATATTCAAAAGATTATAAATTTCAATAAATTTGATATGGACGGAAGATTTTTACAACTTGATTATGACAATTTTTCACTTATTAATGTATATATTCCAAACGGCGGGAGAAAAAAAGAATTTTTTGAATACAAATTTGATACTTATAAATTTCTTTTTGATTATATTAAAAAAAAGAAAAAAACTATTATTTGCGGAGACTTTAATATTGCACATGAAGATATTGACCTGGCAAGACCAAAAGATAATCAAAACAACACGATGTTTACACCAAAAGAAAGAGAGATAATAGACGGTCTCTTAAAGTTAAAATATATCGATACATTTAGAGTAGATCATAGCGGTGGTGGATATTATAGCTGGTGGTACAATTTTCACAATGCCAGGGAGAGAAATATAGGATGGAGAATAGATTATATCTTCATATCAGAGGATTTATTGCCTAATTTTGACAAATCATTTATCTCAAGTGGTATAATGGGGTCTGATCATTGCCCCGTAGGAATCAGTATTAATTTGGATTTTTAGGTCATTTTATTGATATAATGACAAATAATATGCTAAAAATAAAAATAATTATATTTACATTACTATTTTTTGTACTCGGATCCTTATTCTTTTTAAAAGCTCAAGAAACAGGGGGCACCTTAGATCAAGAACAGATACCTGTTGAGGATACAGCCCAAGCTAAACCAGATCAGGAGTATTTAAAAGGCAGTATTATAAAAATACTTGAAGAAGGAAACCAGGATGTTTACGGGCAAATACAATATTATCAACGTTTACAGATAAAAATTTCAAATGGTAGCGTAAAAAATAAGGAAATTGAAGTTTATTCTTCACTGGAAAGTCCTGATAGTCCGCTAAAATATAAGCAGGGTGATAAAGTTACCGTATTAAGACTTTATATGGATGACGGACAAGAACAATACTATGTAACCGATTATCAGAGAATGAACTATCTTGGTATTCTTCTTGTAGTATTTACATTACTTGTGCTGGCTGTCGGTAGACTTTCCGGTTTACTTTCTTTGATTGGTATTGTCTATAGTTTTTGTGTCGTTTTTTATTTTATGCTTCCAAAATTATCCTTGGGTGGAAATCCTCTTATAAGTCTTCTAATATCGACCATTCTTATTGCTCCTGTAATATTTTTTCTATCACATGGACTTAATAAGAAAACAACAATATCTTTGGTAAGTACCTTAATTTCTATCATTATAACTGCTCTAATGGCAGTATTTTTGATTTCTATATCAAGATTAACAGGTTCTGCATCCGAGGAATCATTATTTTTGCAGTACACAATGGGGCAGTCATTTAATATAAGCGGTCTTTTACTTGGAGGAATAATTATCGGGTCCCTGGGTATTCTTGCTGATGTAACAATCTCTCAAGCGTCAATTGTGGAAGATTTATCCAAAAGTAAGATTAAATTAACTTTTAAAGAAACTTTTTTAAAATCTTTAGAACTTGGACGAAGTCATATCCTAAGATCTATTATCTCATTAGTATTTCTTTATATAAGCTGTTCCTTTCCTCTTTTAATTCTTTTTACAAAAGCGGATATACCATCATCCGTAATTATAAATTCCGAAATTATTTCGGAGGAAGCCGTCCGTATATTAGTTTCCGGCATAGGTTTAATCCTATCAGTACCCCTGACAATTCTTTTGTCAATCAAATTTTTAACACCGGTAACAACACGAAGGGCAGTAAAAAAATTTACAAAATAGTATGAAAGCTTATATTGCCT
>MEUV01000018.1:6937-11090 GCA_001772575.1 candidate division WWE3 bacterium RBG_19FT_COMBO_34_6
GAAAAACTTTCGTCTAACCTAAACTCCTGGGGTATTGATACGTTTATACTTGGCCGTGATGTAAAAAAATGGAAACATGTTTTTTTGGGGACTATAAGATTGCTTCCAAAAATTATTACAAATATGAGAAGATCAGACTTTATACTTGCTTATATAGATAGCGAAAAGATGAGTAAAGGATTATTTATTGAGGCATTAGTGTCAAAATTGTTGGGTAAAAAAAGTATTATGATCTTGGTCAATAACAAAAAATCTAAACTTAACAAATATTTTTTTCAAAAAGTAATATCATTGGAAGATATTACAAAACTCAAAAAAGAAGATCTTAGTATTAATGTTTAATACCTACCCACAAGTAATTTCCCGGTTAATAAATGAGGATTATTGAAAAGAACACAATTAGATCATCTCTGGTAATTGCCGCCGTGGCGGGCATTGTACTAGGATTATTTTTTTCATTCTTTTCTACTTTCTATGTATTTTTTGTATTCATAATTTTTTTTGTTATCGGATTTAGTTTTGTTAAATTTAGCGACTATATTTATAAAAATATCTTTTTTGGAGGTCCGCCTGTCCATATTAGTAAGAAATATTCTCAAATAATCCTGAAAGAACTTCAAAAGTCAAAGATTAATGAGGTAATTGATCTAGGTTCAGGAAACGGACATATTTGCTTTTTATTGTCCGATAATGATATTAAAGCCTACGGTATTGAATATAATTTATTTTTTTATTTAATATCAAAATTTAAAAATATATTTAAAAGAAAAAGAGTTAATTTTTTATATGGGAATTTGTGGAATATTGATTTTGGCAAATATAGCTGCCTTATAATATATCCGATATCCTATATGATGGTTGGACTTGAAGAAAAAATTAAAAAAGAAGCAAAAACAGGGACTATTATAGTTACATATTTTTTGAAATTTAAGAATATTAAACCTTATAAAAAACTTGATGATGTCTACTTTTACAAAATATGATTGATCTAACAAAAGAGCAAAAAAATTCGATCAACACCTTGTTTGAATGGTACAAAAATAAAAATAAGAATCATCTTACTCTTGGGGGTTACGCGGGAACCGGAAAAACAACCGTGATATCAATATTTAGAAAAATTTTATTTCAATTGAACCCTAATATCCGTGTTTCTTTATGTAGCTATACCGGCCGTGCTACAAGAGTACTGGAAAAAACTTTAAAAATAGCAGGCTCGTATTATACAAAAGATAATATCTCTACGATTCATTCTTTAATCTACTCCCCAATCGAAAACGCCAATAAAGAGATAACTGCATGGAGGAAAAAGGAAGATATAGAATATGACTTAATTATAATCGACGAATCGTCTATGGTAGATTACCAAATATGGGCTGATCTAGTAAGTTTTGGTATACCCATTATCGCAGTCGGGGATCACGGTCAACTACCTCCGATTTATGGTAATTTTAATCTGATGGAATCTCCTGACATTAAATTAAATGAGATCCATAGACAGAATCTGGGAAATCCGATTATAAAATTATCCGAGTTGGCAAGAAAAGGCGGTTATATCAAACCGGGAAAATACGGAACACATGCTTTGAAATACGATCTAACGGATTATGATTCTAAAGATATTTTAAATCATTATCTGGAATCATTTGATAAAAATACATTTATATTAACCGGTTTTAATTCCACCAGAGTGGAATTAAATAAATTGATAAGAAACACTTATCTTTTTGAGACAGAAGAGCCGCAAGTTAATGATAAAGTTATTTGTCTCAAAAATAATCATGAAAAAGGAATATATAACGGTATGATAGGTTATTTAAAAAGTATTAATTCTTTTAATGACTGCTGGTATACCGCAGAAATATTATTTGAAAACAATACATTTTATAGCGGTTTAATTTACAAGCCTCAATTTAATCAAAAAAGCTCACTTAATTTTACCGATAACAGAAAAAAATTAATAAAAGGTGACCTGATTGATTTTGGATATGCCATGACGGTTCATAAAGCTCAGGGAAGCGAGGCAGACAGGGTAATCATATTTGAGGAAAGAAGTAGACATATGGACGATTTAATGTGGGCTAGGTGGTTGTACACAGGGATAACCAGAGCAAAAAAAGAAATTTACATATTCGGGCGTTAAAAAGAATTATCTTTATCTAATGATTTCAAAATATATTTTACATGGATCTTCTTTTGATTTCTCATACCGTTAACATAAGAGTACATTCCGGCTCCTATTAGTACCAGAGCTGTAGTTACTCCGACCATCTGATTATAGCCGGTACTTGGTACTGATGTGGTTGTTTGTCTGGCACTAGGTGATGAAACTCCGGCATCGCTTGCTGACATGTCCTGGCCAAGGTGAAGTGTAAATGAATAGCTTTCCGAGCCTGATGTTATGGCAACAGTATGATCCCCGGAAGCAAGTGTTGCGCTATAGCTCCAGTTGCCGGCTGAGTCCGCAGTTACTTTATTTTCAGTTGAATTTAATTTTATCTTAACTTCAGAACCGGCGGTTGTGGTACCTTTGAAAGTAGGATTAATGCCTGTATACCACCACTCGCTATATTTAGAGTTATTTGTTGCAAGGGCTCCGATATTGGTAAGAGTCAGCGAGGCTGCTAAAGCAACTTTTATGAGAAAACCTATTATAAAAGTTGTGAGTAGTAATTTAAGGCAGATTTTATTCATAAATAAATAATAGCATAATTTAATTTTTTTTTAACAATATCTTTTTATAATTCACAAATGTTTAATAATATTTATTATACACAACTTGGTAACGGTCTAAAAATAGTTATCTTACAAAGGAGTACCCCCTCGGTTACTATTTGTATGAGGGGGTTGGCCGGAAGTAATTATGAGGAAGGAAACGGGATCGGATGTGCACATTTACTGGAACATTTTCATACAAGTAAACTATTTTACAAACAAAAAATAAATAAAATTATAAATTATGGAGGCAGAATAACAGGTACAACAAGCAGGGATGATGTAGCCTATCTTGTTAAATCCCTAAAAGAATATTATCAATTTAGTCTTGATTATTTATTAGAAATATTTTTAGAAAAAAAATTTGAAGAAAGTTTTATAGTTCAAATAAAAAATAATATTATCCAAGAGATTAGACAAAATATCAATGACCCGAAAAAATATATAATGAGACTAGCGTATCAAAACCTATATCCGGGTCAAAGATTTTCAAAATTCAATACGGGTGATGAGAACGATATTAAAAATTTAAAAATAGATTCTATCTACTCGTTCAAAAGAGATCGTTACTCTCCTGATAATTTTGTTATAACAGCCTGCGGTGATATAGATCCTAAATTATTTATACAAACCATAAAAAGCTTTTTTGTCAAAAATGTTTATAAAAAAAGTAACAAAATTAAAAAATTAAAATATAAAAAAAATAAACAATTAAAAATTTTAATTCAAAAGAACGAAGATTCTGATCAAGTTCATCTAAAGATAGATTTTTACGGAGTTAGTTCATCAAACAAAAGTAAATATGCTTATTTACTATTGTCAAAAATCTTAAAAAATAAACTTTTAAAAAGTATACAAAATTATAATAGTAAATTTTATATTCCCACATATAGCATTGATGTTAATTCATTCTCGTCAAACACATATGGTCTGCTTGGAGCTTACATTTGTATGGAAGATAAATATTTAAATCCTTTTATTGAAATATTCAGAAAAACATTGATCTCATTATCAAGAAGAAAAATTTCTTCAAGTGAATTAAATGCGGTAAAAAATAATATATACTGCGATCTTATCTTTAATTTAGAAAAAACATCTTTAGCATCTGATTTTTATTCTGAACTTTATTTATATGATAGTGCGGTAAAAAGCCATTCGGATGAACTTAATAATTATCTAATATGCCAAGCATCTTCGATACAAAAAGCTGCCCAAAATTTTTGTAAACAAAAACCAAAAATTACTATTTTGACAAATAACACGGTGATGATGGCTCCAAAAATTATTTGGAAATAAACTATCTTATTAAATATAAAAGATTAGTATGTATTTTTCTTAATAATCCCAGTACGTTAATCGATGTATATACAATAAAATTAACACAAGGAGAATACTTATCTTTCTGATGTTTTGTATAATACAATCTCATAGCCCTGGTTCT
>MEUV01000018.1:11117-11502 GCA_001772575.1 candidate division WWE3 bacterium RBG_19FT_COMBO_34_6
AAGGGATACTTGCGCTTTATTTTTTATATCTTTTGAGGTTCTTCTGCCTATACCCGCACCTTTGTAGTGAAGCGTTTCCCATTGAGGCAAATACATTAATTTATATCCTAATTTTCTTACCCTAAAACAAAAATCTATATCTTCCCCGAAAACAAAGAAATCTTCGTCCCAAAAGCCTACCTGATCCTGAACACTTTTTCTAACAAACATGAAGTGGCTTATACATGCGCCTATCTCGTGAGGATTTTGCAAATTTTCATACCCCAAAAAATATTTTGAAAACAACTTTGATTTTGGAAACAACTTTTCCAGTAAACTAAAATGGGTAAAAGCACTCCAGGGTGTGAGTTCACCGCGGTGTGCATCCTTATCTATGCTACCGTCT
>MEUV01000018.1:11530-12111 GCA_001772575.1 candidate division WWE3 bacterium RBG_19FT_COMBO_34_6
CGACCTGTTGATTATCCGAATCTTCAAAGTAATTAACCACTCCAAGAAGTGTCTCTTTTGTCGGAAATGCATCTGTTCCCAAATATAATATATATTTTGAATCTATATGTTTTAAAGCTAAATTATAGCCATTGGAAATACCGGTATTTTCTCTTTTTATTAATATAATATTTTTTAATTTTACAAAGTTTTCCTCCACCATATCAGCAGAACCATCTGTCGAACCGCTATCTGAAATTATGATTTTAAGATCAAGTTGAGCTAAAATAAGATTTTCTATACAACTTTTTAACAAATCTTTTGTATTGTAATTATTAATAACTATTGAAATAAGACTCATTGTGTATATTTTAAAATACTTTTACCAAATATCCTAAAATCTTATTCGCATAAATGATTATAAAAGAATATAATAAATAAAATTTGAAAGGAAATATTATGATATTGAAACTCCCTAACTTAAAATACTCTTTTTCTGATCTGGAACCAATCATAGATGCACAAACGATGGAAATTCACTATTCAAAACATCACCAGACTTACCTTAGTAATTTCCAAAAAGCATTAGAAAACGATACAAA
>MEUV01000018.1:12139-12397 GCA_001772575.1 candidate division WWE3 bacterium RBG_19FT_COMBO_34_6
CACAGGTAATCAACCATGGAGGAGGTTTTTATAATCACTGCGTGTATTGGGAAAGTATGTCGGCAATCAAAGATCAAGTACCCAGCTCAAAATTTACAGAAATTATAAACAGAGATTTTGAATCCCTGGATAAATTAAATGAATTATTTAATAATACTGCCATGTCAAGATCTGGAAGCGGTTGGGCGTGGTTGGTAAAAGACAAGGATAATAAACTTAGCGTACTTTCCACTGCTAATCAGGACACTCCTCTAAGTC